>NZ_JBFTSN010000095.1:0-18121 GCF_056400045.1 Paenibacillus sp. 01L418 | reverse complement strand
TATTTTCATTTAAGTTAATAACTCCTAATATATAGTTGAAAAGTTTTATATATTATTATTGTAAGTTTCTACATATTCAATATACCTGTCTTTATCATTATAAAATTGTTTTGCTCGGTTTATCGCTTGTATTGAATATTTAGACTTGCCATAAGTTTTTATTTCTCTTACTCTCTCAATAAGAATGTCCAAATTCCCTTTTTCTACTATAAAACCACAACTTTCGTCTATACTTTCGACACTTCCGCCCGTGGCAAAAGTAACGACAGGAGTACCACATGCTAATGCCTCTAGATTGGTTGTGGGGAAATTGTCTTCTAATGTAGGATTAATAAAAACATCTACAGTTGAGTATATCTCCACAAGTTCTTTAATATTATTAGTTCGTGTTATACCAATTATATTGTCAGGCAGTTGAGCAATTTGTTTTTCTGTTAATCCCACCAAAACTATTTTTTCGTTATTTTCCAGTTTTTTTGATAACTCAACAAAATATTTTAATCCCTTTCTTCTATCCCAAATACTTGCGACACCTAATATAATATATATATTTTCAAGATTATGTTTTGTTCTAAAATTGCTCTCTGTTGGTTGAAAAACTCCCAAGTCTATGCCATTATTAATAACTGCAATAGGATATTCGCCTACTATAGATTCTTTTACTATACCTGCTAACCAAATTGATGGTGTTACTATCGTTAAATTCTTAATACCAGTAAAGATATCTTTTTTTATAGAAAAATTATTATATGAATTATCAATAAATTTACTGCTTGGGTATGAGTTTTTCTCAGGACATTCAAAGCAATTGGTTTTCCATTTATCACATCCCACATAATCAAAATAAGCACAATGGCCTGTAAATGCCCAACAATCATGTAAGGTCCAAATAACTGGCTTATTAGCTTTGTTTAAATAATCGAACAATATTTCAACATTGATATAGTATCCATGAATATTATGTAAATGAATCACATCCGGGTCTAACTCTTCAACCTTATTTATAAATTCCTTAGTAGCTTTCTTCGAGCCAAACCCATGCTTATCATAAATCCTAGTCAAGGCTACATGGGCATAGTTGTCGAATTTCGATCCTATTTTAATGGTTTGATCACAGTTTTTCGCCTGGCCTCTACCATAAGCAATATAACTCTCATGCCCCTGCTCAACAAGCATTTTATGGATATCTGTAGCTATCCTACCGGTACTCCCAACTCCACAGACAGAGTTGATTTGTAATACTTTCACTAATTGCGCCCCCAAACAACTCTATCGACGTAATCCGTATAAGACAATATAATCCTTAATATTTTATCTGAAACGTTATGCATGCTATAATCCGTCACACGTCTTAATGTCTCTGCTTCTTGAGTTTCCAACACTTCTAATCCCTGCAAAATCCGCATTTTATTGAGTCCAACCATCATTACCGAAGCCTCTTCCATTGCTTCAGGACGCTCATGAGCTTGCCTAATATTAAGTGCTCTAAATCCGAGAATCGATGACTCTTCACTTATTGTTCCACTGTCACTGAGAACAACTTTTGCATGAATTTGAAGCTTATTATAGTCATTGAACCCCAAGGGTTTCATTGTTTTCACTAACGGATTAAACTTGATGCCCTTGGCCTCAATCATATTTCTTGTTCTAGGATGAGTACTTATGATGATAGGCAACTGATATTTTTCAGCAATCTCGTTTAAACTCTCCACCAGGTTTAAAAAGTTCGTTTCTGAGCTAATATTCTCTTCCCTGTGTGCTGACACTACAAAGTATTGTCCCTCATTCAATGCCAGTCTCTCTAACACATCGGAATTCTCAATATCCGATTTTCTTGAATGAAGAACCTCAAACATCGGGCTTCCCGTTTTGATTATTCGATCTGCTGGTAGTCCCTCTCTTAGTAAATATTCTCTTGCAATATCACTGTAAGTTAGATTAACATCTGCGATATGGTCTACAATTTTTCTATTTG
The DNA here is from genome assembly GCF_056400045.1 of Paenibacillus sp. 01L418. NCBI lineage: Bacteria > Bacillati > Bacillota > Bacilli > Caryophanales > Paenibacillaceae > Paenibacillus > Paenibacillus sp. 01L418. Next base: position 16,146 of record NZ_JBFTSN010000095.1, on the reverse strand, counting down.
TTTCTTCCGGGACCCTTTGGTCAAAACATCTATTTCCGGCTTCCATATGGAAGATTGGGATTTGCCTTCTCTTTGCTGCGATGGCACATAAGCAGCTATTCGTATCCCCTAAGACCAACACAGCATCAGGTTGAACTTCTTCCATAACAGGGTCAATTTTTATTAATATATTCCCAATCGTTTCAATGGCACCACCTGTGGCAGCATCTAAGAAATAGTCCGGTTTTCTTAAATGGAACTCTTTAAAGAATACTTCGTTTAACTCATAGTCGTAATTTTGCCCTGTATGGACAATAATATGTTCTATTGCATTGGACTGTTCCAACTTGTTGATAACAGCTGAGAGTCTTATAATTTCTGGTCTTGTTCCAACGACTGTCATCACTTTGAGCTTCTGCATATAATTTAAACCTCCAAGTAGTAGGTGTCTGGCTTTGCCGGATCAAAGTGTTCATTGGCCCACATGACTGTAACCATATCTACTTGCCCCAGGTTCTCAATATTGTGTGTATATCCTGTAGGTATATCTACAACTTCCATCTTTTCACCACTCACAAAATATTCTAACACTTCATTGCTATCGATCTTCCGAAAGCGAATAACCCCGATTCCACTGACAACAAGAAACTTTTCATTCTTTGTGTGATGCCAGTGATTACCTTTCGTTATCCCTGGCTTAGATATATTAATGGACACTTGTCCACGATCTGGCGTCTTCACAAATTCAGTAAAGGAACCTCTATGGTCCACATTCATCTTTAATTCATAACTAAATTGATCTTTTGGCAAATAACTGAGGTATGTACTGTACAATTTCTTGGTAACTGCATCTGACATATCTGGAATAGTACGCTCCACACGGCTCTTCTTGAATGAATATATTATTTCAGAAATTTCTCCAAGTAAAATACTATGAACGATTGGAACTTCACAATATTGTCCAACAGCGTTTTCATTGCCATTCAGGGCATTAAGTAACTCCTCAATCACGTCATCAATGTACACCAATCTCATGCCAACATTTGGATTATTAATGGTAATAGGTAGATCATGGGCTATGTTGTAACAAAATGTTGCTACAGCACTGTTGTAATTAGGCTTACACCACTTCCCGAATACATTGGGATAACGGTATATTAGCACTTTTGCCCCTGTAGCCTTACTGTGTTCAAATAGTAACTCCTCGCTTGCCCTCTTACTCAGCCCATAAGGATTATCTAAATCAGCTTGAATAGACGAGGATATCATAATTGGACATCTATTTTCATACTTCTTTAAAGTGTCGAGAAGTAGGGTAGTAAATCCGTAGTTTCCATCCATGTATTCGGACTGATCTTTAGGTCTATTTATACCTGCAAGATGAAATACAAAATCCGTTTCTCTACAATATTCATCTAGTAGGGTTGGATCAGTGTCTCTGCTGAATTCAAAGATAGTTCCGAAATTTTTATTTTTCAATTCCGCTATCAGGTTCTTAGCAATAAATCCGTTTGCTCCGGTCACCAATATGTTCACTGTTTATTCCAACCTCCTATAATTCAGAATTAGTATATTACAGGAATCGCTCTAAGTTCCTTTTGCACATAATCTAGCATCAGTAACTTTTCTTTGACCTGTGCTATAGTGAGCCTCTGCGTATTGTGGGAGTTATACTCTTCTTCCGTAGATAGTTCTTGATTACCCTCAACAAAATATTTATCGTAGTTTAGATCCCTCTTGTCTGCTGGTACACGGTAGTATCCATCCATATCATGGGAGACTACATGTTCTTCCCTAGTAAGTAAAGTCTCATACAACTTTTCACCATGACGTGTGCCAATGATTTTAATCTCATTATCAGCATTAAATAACTCTACGAGCGCTTGTGCAAGGACTCTAATCGTGGATGCAGGAGATTTCTGTACCATAATATCACCAGCTTCTGCATGTTCAAACGCGAACACTACAAGCTCAACGGCATCTTCTAAGTTCATCAAAAATCTAGTCATATTAGGATCCGTAATAGTTAGTGGTTGACCGCTCTTAATTTGTTCAATGAACAATGGAATCACTGAACCTCTAGAAGCCATTACATTTCCATAACGTGTCCCACAAATTAGTGTTCGACTAGGATCTACAGTCTTCGCCTTAGCTACAAATACTTTCTCCATCATCGCTTTAGAGATTCCCATTGCGTTAATCGGATATGCTGCTTTATCTGTAGATAGACAAATGACTTTCTCTACGCTATTCTCAATGGCAGCTGTAAGCACATTCTCAGTACCTAACACATTCGTTTTCACTGCTTCTAAAGGGAAGAACTCACAAGAAGGAACTTGTTTCAATGCTGCCGCATGGAATACATAGTCAACGTTATACATTGCATTTTTTACGCTTGCAAGATCACGAACATCGCCTATATAAAACTTTAATTTATCACTCTTATAAACTTTCCGCATATCATCTTGCTTCTTCTCATCGCGTGAAAATATACGAATTTCTTTTATATCCGAATCTAAGAATCTATTCATAACAGCGTTACCGAAGGAGCCAGTACCGCCTGTTATCAACAGAGTTTTATCTTTAAACATACTATTCTCACTCCCTTGACTATGACTTAACTATTTCACATTTTGGAATAAATCATCAATCTCATTTAGTAAATCTTGCTTATTAAAATTATTATCATAATAGTTTCTTGAGTTTAACTGTAACTCATCCAATTCGGTAGCTGACAGCTTGGACATCTTTATCACCGCATCCGCGAAACTTTTAGCATTTCCCACTTCGCAAACCATACCCGAACTCGACTCATTGACTATATCCGCTGTTTCGCCATCAGCAGAAGCAAGAATTGGCATTCCACACGCCATATAGGATTGCAGCTTAGCTGGAATTGTCATCTTAAATAGAGGATTCGCGGTTAAGCATATGACAGCCACATCATGCTCTGATAGTATCTTAGGAATTTCAATAGCAGGCTTCTTTGGAATGAACGAGAATAACTCTGTTACACCCTTGTTCTTAACTAGCTCTAAGAGTGTTCCTTTGTATCGACCTTCCCCTACTATCGTAAACAGTATCTTGCTAGTACAATCTATTTCATCCTTAATTATCCTTGCTGCTTCTGGTAATATATCTAACCCTTGAGCATTACCGATATTACCAGTAAATATCACCTTAAACACCTTTTTTGTCTCTTCTATAACAGATTCCGATTGCTTCATAGGCTTATAGAAATCTTCGGCATATTGCGGCCAAAACATGATTTTTTCTGTTGAAACACCTCGGTTTTCAATAGACTTAACAAAACTCTTTGAAGTTGTTAGTATCTTTGTACAGTTAGAATAGATGTAATCTACCATCTTACCAATAGATGATAGGACCCATTTATTAGTTGTCCCTGTTATAATTGCTACATTCTCTGGCCATAGATCCTGTACATATAAGTAACATGGGATTTTCCGTTTCATTGCATACCATACTCCGGGCAATGCCTGAGTCATTGGTGAAACTTCATAAATAAATACAAAATCAGCTTTAATATTTGTAGTAGACTTCCATATAAATCCCGTTGCTACAAATGACAAATAATTTAGTATCAAAGTTATTGAATTAGAACCTCTAGCAACCAATGGAATTCTTATTATTTCGACTCCATTATATGATTCTCTTCTACTTTTAAATAATCCGTATCCTTCATAGTACTTTCCTTGTGGATAATTCGGGATTCCTGTAATTACCGTTACTTTATAGCCTCGCTTTACCCATTCCGTGCAAATATCATTAATTCGAAATTGTTCAGGGTAGAAATATTGTGAAATAACTAGAATATGTTTTTTCAAGTAAATTTCGACCCCTTATCTCTCAGTCATCTCAATTGAATTTTTCAGATCTCTTATTGTATAATTTGCTCTATAAGCACTCATACTTTGCTCATACACTAAATTTCCAAACAACTTATTAAAGACCCCTATCTTAGTAGCTAGCCACTTTAGAAGTGGATTAAACCCTTTAATTAATCTTAATTTTTTACCATGCGTTTCAGCAATTAGCCTAACCATTTCGCTGGTTTTAACGTATTCTCTATTTTGCGGAAAAAACAAACCCGAATCTTCAAAATCGATTATACTCTTTAAAAATTGACATAAGTTATCTATGTGAAGCATACTTCGCATATTATCTACATCCGGAAATATAGGAGATCTTTGAGCCATATTTGCAAGCCTACTATAGTTTCCTTTAGATCCTTTTCCATATATCATTGGAGGTCTCAGGACAGCAATTCTGAAACTATCATTTTGTAATGGAAGTATCGCTTCTTCCGCTTGAAGTTTACTACGGCCATAAAAATTTCTTGGAGCAGGTATCGTATTTCTATCGATAAGCTTTAACAAATTACTGCCATCACCATAAACGATGATACTACTCATAAATATGAACTGCTTGACACCTTCATTTTCAGCTTTTTTCGCTACTTCAATAGTAAGATCACGATTTACTTTGTAATATATGGATTCCATTTCAGGATCAGTCGAGACATGAGCTACCCCAGCTGCATGAAAAATGACATCATATGAGGAGAAATCTTTCTCTTTCCATATATCATCTCTTAAACTAATAAATTCAACTGAATAGTTAGTTGGATCTTTTACAAGTAAATTTTTCAAACTTATGCCTATATAACTATTAGAACCAGTTATCAATATTTTTTTCATTTTGCATTAGTCTCCAATAAACTAGGAAAATCTTTATTTCTCACTTTTCCGGTTTCGCCCTCAACTACACCATCTCTTCTCACAACACTCAAGATCGTACCGAAGAAGCACCTAACATCCATCCACAAACCAATCTTATCTACATACTCCCCATCCAGCTTAGCCTTCACTTCAATTGGAAGCTCGTCTCTACCGTTAATCTGCGCCCAGCCTGTTAGGCCAGGTAGGATGTCATTCGCACCGTAAATGTCGCGCTCTGCGATCAGATCGTATTGATTCCATAGTGCAGGACGTGGGCCAATGATACTCATTTCACCTTTGAGTATGTTAATGATTTGGGGCAATTCATCCAGACTTGATTTACGAAGAAATTGTCCCAGCTTCGTAATGAAAGCCTTCGGGTCTTGTAGCATATGTGTTGGCATATCTTTTGGTGCATCTGTCCGCATTGTTCTAAATTTCAGAATATAAAAGTGCTTCCTATTCTTACCAACACGCTTTTGTTTGAATAAGACAGGGCCTTTAGAGTCAGCTTTGATAAGAATAGTGATAAGCGCCAAAACTGGCGACAATATGACGATGGCAAGGAAGGATAAGACAATATCAGCAACTATTTTCACAACACTGTACAGCTTCAATTCATCACCCACGTTGTTGAATTTATGTATTTCAAAATAAGACTTTCGGTTGATGCTCATTCATGACGAATTCTAAATACTCTAGTAAATCCATCTTCAGATCTTCCCTTTGCAATGCAAATACTAATTGAGTCTTAATAAACCCAAGCTTGTCCCCTACATCATACCTGGTACCTTCAAAGTCGTAAGCATATACTGCTTCAAAACGATTGAGTTCTGCTATAGCATCGGTGAGTTGAATCTCGTCGCCTGCACCTGGTGTTTGGTTCTCTAAAACATCGAATATGCTTGGACTAAGGATATAGCGACCCATTATTGCAATATTAGATGGAGCAACTTCACGTTTTGGCTTCTCTACTAGGTTCGACACACTATAGAGTCGGTCCTGAACAACTTTACCGTCAACGATACCATAACGGGATACTTCATCCATCGGTACAGTCTGGACACCGATAATAGATGATCTGTAACGATCGTATTGCTCGATCATTTGTTTCAAGCAAGGCTTTTCCGCCTGCACAATGTCATCGCCTAACAACACAGCGAATGGTTCTTGTCCTATAAACTTGCGAGCACACCAGATCGCATGACCTAGCCCTTTCGCTTCCTTTTGCCTAATATAGTGAATGTCCACCATCTTGGACGACTTCTGTACTTCACTAAGTATTTCTAGCTTTCCCTTCTCAAGTAGAGTCTGCTCCAGTTCAAACGAATTGTCGAAGTGATCTTCGATGGCTCGTTTCCCTTTACCCGTCACGATAATGATATCTTCGATTCCTGATGCAATCGCTTCTTCGACAATATATTGAATAGTAGGCTTATCTACAATTGGTAGCATTTCCTTGGGCATAGCTTTTGTTGCTGGAAGAAAACGTGTTCCCAACCCTGCTGCCGGTATAATAGCTTTACGTACTTTCATGAGATAACCTCCTACTGGTCTAAATTTGCTTTTTAAAGTATGGTTCAATATTCACTTCATCCAACTTCCCCTTCTTATTGGKGTGACAATTTTAGAAATACACCTATTTATCTTGAATAACCTCATCAAAAGATTTCCCTTGGCTCATACCGTATTTTTTTGCAACTTGAATCAGTTCATCATACTGCTCCTCTGATAGTTTTTCGAGAATAATAGTACGCGCTTCTTTCTTTTCTTCTAAGTTCAAGCCTCCGCTTGCAAGAGCTTGCAGTTTCTTAATATCTGCCATGCTGAGTTCTTTAAGTAATACGGATGAGACCTTCGCTTTTTCAGATACTGTTATTTTTTCCTGAAGATCTTTAGCTTTATCTAAAGAAACCTCGCCGCTGTAGCCATCTTTAGACTTATCTTCTTCTTTGGTTCCGTTTGAATCATTAGATCCGCTATCCTTAGTATTATCTGTCCGCGGCTTATCTACTTTTTCGTTTGAACTATCTACCGTTCCATCATTATTAACCGTTGTAGAAGGATTATCCTTCCCTGTCTCATCTGTTCCCTGCTCTTCTGGCTTTGTGTCTGGAGTCACCACTTCATTCAACAAATCGCCTTCAAGATCAGCAGCTAATGTAGAAATAAGCTTATCCACAGCATAATTAGCTGCAAATAAGCCCCCTACTCCCAGTATGACAATGATTGATGCGACCCAAATTAATATCTTCTTCCACTTTTTCTTACGCATGTTTAATCTCCTCCGTTATGATAGTCTGTCTGCTAAGATACATGTGAATAAAAAGGAACAAGATGCTCGATAACATCTTTAATTGTCGTTTGATTATCTCCAATAGCTTTCTCAATTCGTTTGAATTGAAGCTCGAGTTCTACTCTATTAATCTGTGTAGGCTTGCCTATGTAAATTCGTTCATGATGTGTAGAGGTTACAGCCTCTTCATCCGTTAGCAGCTCCTCGAACAGCTTCTCGCCTTCACGCATGCCGCTAAAGTTTATTTCAATATCTATATTCGGCTCGTAGCCTGACAATCGAATGAGATCCTGCGCTAGATCAAGAATTCGTACTGGCTCTCCCATATCTAAGACAAAGATTTCTCCACCTTTAGCAAATGACCCCGCTTGGATAACGAGCTGAACCGCTTCTGGAATCGTCATGAAATATCTGACCATGTCAGGGTGAGTTACGGTCACAGGTCCTCCTGCAGCAATCTGCTGTTTGAACCTTGGAATTACGCTGCCTCGACTTCCGAGTACATTCCCGAACCGTACAGCTACGAACTGGGTATCACTTATTGTGTTAATACTCTGTATGTACATCTCTGCAATTCTCTTAGTCGCTCCCATAATGCTTGAAGGATTAACAGCTTTATCGGAAGAGATCATAACGAACCGTTCCGTTTTATATTTATCCGCAAAATCTGCTACGTTCTTTGTCCCAAACACGTTGTTTTTCACTGCCTCTGAAGGGTTTCTTTCCATAAGGGGCACATGCTTATGCGCTGCTGCATGGAATACAACCTGCGGCCTAAACTTCCGAAATACGTCGTCCAATCTGCTTCGATCCTGAATATCTGCGATTACCGTCTCCAAATGAACATTCGGGAATTTTGTTCTGAGCTCTATCTCGATCGTGTAAATACTATTCTCTCCATGTCCAAGTAACAACAGGCTTTTCGGATTAAAGGAAGAAATTTGTCTGCAGAGCTCTGAACCTATTGACCCACCAGCACCTGTTACGAGCACAACTTTACCTGATACATAATTAGCTATGCCTTCTAAATCCGTCATAACAGGGTCTCTTCCCAGTAAATCCTCCACTTCTACATTACGTAATGCTTTTACCGCAAGAACACCCTTAATAAAATCATTAATAGAAGGAATAATCTTAACCTTGGCTCCTGTAAGCTTACAAACATTAATAATTTCCGTTATATGTACCCGCTTCGCGGACGGCATTGCAATAATAATGTCATGGATATGATGTTTTTGTACTATTTCCTCTATGTGCATACGAGTTCCAAGAACTGGTATTCCTACTACTTGCATATTTCGCTTATGTAGATCATCATCAATAAAACCTATAATTCGATTACCTGAAAAGCTGTTGCTTGTCATAATTTCTTTTGCAATAAGAGCTCCACAATCCCCAGCACCAATGACTAGTACATTATTTGTTAAAGCGGACTTTTTGGTTCTATTTACTCGGATCAAGCGCCATAGGAAACGCGATCCACCCATTAATAGCAGCATAAGTTCAAGTGTTCGAGTTGTAATGGAAATAGGAACCCGTTCTCCATTTAGTGCGTACGTTGCTCCATATGATAAAATAAGTCCGATTATAATGGCTTTGGCTAGCTCTATAATCTCTCCTATACTGGCATATTGCCACATACGTCTATACATACGGAAGAATGCCAAACTACTGCCGCATATCACGGTTGTTAATAAAGCAAATTCAAGCATTTGTTTCACGTAGATGGGAGGGATATTTCCGTCAAAACGAAAGAGATAAGATACCCCAGTTGCTATCCATATAATACAAATATCTACCACCAGTATGATTAGCATTCTATTTCTATTACTCACCTTGCTCATCCCTCCACTAAAGCTATCATCTACGATTTGAATTGTTTATTTATCTTGTACACCATAATAATAATAGTAGGCTTCTTCATTCGCTTTACGCTTCACATTATTCAGTACGACACCTAAAATCCGGGCATTCACACTCTCTAAATTCTTAACTGCCTTACTAGCGATATCCCTTTTCACTTTCCCTTGATCGACTACCAGAATGACACCATCGCTCTTTGTAGCCACAATCTGTGCATCAGTTACAGCAAGTAATGGCGGTGTGTCGATTAAGATAATGTCATACTTTTTTCTTAGTTGCTCAATGACTGCAGTCATTCTTTTGGAATTCATCATTTCCGCTGGATTTGGAGGAATGGCACCCGACGTGATGATGTCCAAATTGGGAATATCCGAAATCTGGATTACTTCCTCTAATGAGCATTGCTGTGAAATAACGGATGAAAGACCAAAACGATTGGACACTGAAAAGGTGTGATGAGCAGTTGGTTTACGAAGATCGGCATCAATTAGAATAACCTTTTTCTCCGATTGAGCGAATGTAACTGCCAGATTCGTTATGGTCGTAGACTTCCCTTCGCCAGGTCCTGCCGAAGAGACCATTAATACTTGAAGCTTTTCATCTATGGAAGAAAACTCAATATTGGTCCGAAGCGCACGATAGGATTCTGATATGGGAGAACGAGGATTAGTTATTGTTATAATCTGTCGCTTATTTTTCGATAGAGACACGCTCTAATTCACCTGCCTTGTAGGTTTGGTTGGCTTTGCTAGTTTGGTTAGAATTAACATCCTCCAGACTCATTCTCGAGATCATGGCTAGCGTTGGTTGTCCCAAAAACTGTAGCACGTCCGCTTCAGTCTTAATGGTATCATCCATATACTCAAGCAAGAATGTAATACCGACAGAAATTATTAAGGATACAATAAAAGCAATTGCGATATTAAGCGGAATATCAGGAGATACTGGACTTGGCTTTGCATCTAAGACAGCTTCATTCAAAATGGAAACATTCTCAACTTTAAAGATATGCTGAATCTCTTCACGGAAAACGTTTGACACCGCATTTACGACTTGAGCCGCTTGCTTATAATCTATATCTTGTACAACTAATGTCATTACTTGCGTATTGTTTACAGAGCTAACCTGAATCTTGTACGATAGCTCAATTGCCGTTAATCCAAGCTGTGGATATTTGGCAGCTACCTTATCTAAAATAGCTGGTGTTTTTATGATTTCTTTATAGGTATCTATCATTCTAATGTTGGTATTTATTTGATTAATATCAAGTTGCCCCGTTGCCAATTGTGTCGTGGTTTGATTCACAATAATTTTCGTAGAGGCCTCATAGACAGGGTCTTTAAAGTACATACTTATAACAGCCGCTGCCGCTGTACAAATCAAGACAAACACAATTATAAGCAACAATCTCTTCTTAATGATCGCTATATACTGTCGCAAATCTAGTTCGCTAGACACTTAATATTCCTCCATCCGATATAGTCTTTAAGAATTAGTAAATGATTCTAAAGAACCATATCCTACTACATAATAATCTATAATCTAACAATATCCTATAATTTTCCGAAAAAAATCTTCCCCTCACCTACATGAGAGGAAGATTATGTCTATATTGTTACTTAATTGTCGAAGTTTAGTGCACGGTAAATAATTACTGCTGCCTCTGCACGAGTCGCATTGTTATTTGGCAAGAACTTGCCTGCATTTCCAACTACGATTTTGTGAGTTGCCGCAAATGCAACGCCATCTTTTAATGACGCATTAATTTTTCCAGCATCCGCAAAGTCTTTTAGTGCAGCATTTACATCAGCTACGTTAGAAGCGCCTTGCGAAACTTTCAATGCGCGAGCGATCATCGTTGCCATCTCAGCACGAGTAATCGTTGCATTTGGATCGAATTTAGTATCTGAACGGCCGTTAATGATTTTGAGTTGTGCCGCAGCAGCCACGTATGGTGCATACCAAGCAGCTGAATCTACATCAGCAAAGCCTTCTGTAGCTGAGCCATTCTCAAGATCAAGAGCACGGATAAGCATTTTCGCGAATTCAGCGCGAGTTACTTTGTCTTTCGGTGCAAATTGACCTTCTGATTTACCTTCGATTGCGCCTTTTGCAGCTACAACGCTAATTTCGCGGCCAGCCCATGCTTCTACAGAAGCAATGTCTTTGAACGAAACTTTGTTTTCTACAACCACATAAGAGGAGAACGAATCACGAGATTCGATAATAGAGTTGCCCGATACACGTCCACCGTGGAATACTAGCTTGCCATCAACGATTTTCGCTACGGAAAGAAGCTCTTTATCAAGACCAGTTGTATCGCCCAGCGGAATGCTGATTACGATCGGTTGATCGAATGAAGTTTTTGCAGTACCGCCAACCGTTAGGTTGAAGTCATAAACTTCAGATACTGATTTCAACGTGCCTACAACGTCAGCAGATACATCGCTCTTCTTAATAGTAAGACCAATAGCAGAAGAGAATGAACCGCCTACAGGAACAGTCACTTCAAATTTGCCAATCGTGAAAGTTGCACCGGATACATTTCCAGCTGCTGCAGCTTTAACCACTGCATCGGAAAGGTTTAGAACTACATCCTTTTGTGCTACTTCACCAAGATTGATTTGCAAAGAAGTCTTGGCAAGTGCAGAAGCTGGTGCTAGTTCTTTCACCTTGGATGCAACCGTGTTAATACCGGCAACTGCTGACAATACACTCTTCTCATCCAATTGAAGAACAGCTTGTCCATTTACTGTAGTAACACTTGAAGCTGCGCTGATTGCTGCAAGCTTAGCAATTTCTGCTTTTGCATCAGCAACAAATTTAGTAATAATAGCAGCTTTCTCAGCATCAGTTGCTTTATCAAGCGCTGCTTTCAGATCGTTTAGCAATTTGTCAGTTGATTCAGGAAGTTGAGTAACTGGTGTTAATGTGCCACCTGGACCACCTGGAGTGATTGGAGGTGTAGTGTTTAGTGATTTATAAGCAGTGTACAAAGCGCCAGCTGCAGCAAGGAATTTAGTATCGTCTTTTACTGCTAGTTTTGCTTGAGATAATACTTCAAGTACATCTTCAGTCGTTACACCATAGTGACGGAAGATCTTCTCAACTGCATAATCACTAGGCAGCGCTGCTAGCACATCCTGCAATAGTTTATTAAGGGCATTCGAATCCTTTAGTAGACTTATAAGTCCAGCCAGATCCTTGGAATCAACTTGCTTAATAAGCTCTTTTTGAATATCAAGGAAATATTGAGCAATATCATCCACTGTAAGATCATTTACTTCTGCTCTAGTGGCAAAAGATTGTAGCAATGTTCCATATTTTGTGCGCAGTTCTTCAAGTCCAGCAACTGAAGGATTATAAGAAAGCTTCACAGCATCGTGGAAAAGATTTTCTAACTGTGTCTCTTCACTGTCCGTTGGGTTAAACTTGTTTACAATCGGTTTTACGATGTCGCCTTTTACATGAATGTCCAACGCATCCAGTTCAAGCTGGAAAGCTTCAACTGCAGCTAATCCGTTTGTGCTAATAAGAGCGGCATGCAGCTTCTTAATATCAGATACAAGAGCGGAATCAGCCAATGAAGAAGATGCATAAACAACCCCATTTACTCCAAGCTTCTCTGCCAAACCTTTGCTACTTAGCGGAATGCCAGCGAAAGCCGTAAGGGCTACGCTTGCCGCAATTGTAGAAACTGCTAATTTTTTTCTTAATGTCACTTTCTTCACTCCTAATTATATGATAATAGTTGAACTCATCTAATAGATGAATGACTAATAACGCCATTAAAAACATTTTCAGTATGCGCTTTCTTCAACTTCCAATCATTCTAGCGCGCACTATTTTTTGTAAAAATAGGAAATAAAACGACGCAAAACCCTGTCTGAAGAAACTATAGTAATAGGCTGGTTATGTATAGGTTTGTCGTCTAACACAGACTGAGCGTTGGATTGCAAATAGGTAACCCACTGTTCTCCCATCCGCCTCTCAATGGACGCGTAGGCTTCGCCCAGACGAAAACCGCGGCGCTCAATATGATGAGCATCGGAAGATACAAAATGAATATGGCCCGCCTTCAATAATGACCATGCGGATTGTTCAATGCGCTTACCAAATCCCCCAAGCAGTGAGTGGGTCGTAACCTGTGCGAATGCGCCTGCTTCAATAAGCTCAGCTAATCGATCGGGGTGCTTCACAACTTCTGCATTTCTTTCTGGGTGAGCGATAATCGGTTTCAACTTCAATACATTAAGCTCATGCACGAGCTCAATCATCGCCTTCGGAATACGGGAGGATGGCATCTCAATCAAAACATAACTAGAGCCGGCTAAGGGAAGCAATTCTTTTCTATACCAAGCATCGAGCAGATCATCATGAACGCGAATTTCTTGACCTGTATGTATAGCAATAGGCACACCCGCAGCTATTAACCTTTCGTTAATAGTGAGAGTGTGCTTAGCTACGTCGATTGCTGTATTGGTATAGGTTCCATTGGCATGGTGCGGAGTGGCGATGATCGTTGTAATTCCCTCTGATACAGCTGCCCGGGCCATATTCAAAGTATCATCGAAACTTGCCGCACCATCATCCAATCCAGGTAAAATATGCGTATGGATGTCTATCATGCTGAGTTCACTTCCTAGTAGAATTTACCTGTTAGGTAGGTTTGAAACTATTCTACCATAGGAAAATGGATCTTTCAGCACTTCTCCCTATAATTCGACAGTAATTACTCTCACTTTTTCATTATATCCTACTATTTCCAAAAGTGTAAGTAAAAAATTGTAAAATGGAGGGGGATGTTCAGAAAAGTTTCAGAACTATAGAAGCTCTTTACGCAGTTCTGCTGCGGATTTTGGTGAAAGGTAGCCGTATGGAATGTCGAATACGGTTTTGGCTCCAGACTGTCCTTCACGAGCAAATTTATAAGCTGCTCTAGCATAAGCAACAAGCACGCTTGCCGTGAATTCAGGGTTGCTGTCAAGCTTCAAACCGAACTCGATAATTTGAGTGCTGTTCTCGCCTGTTTTGCCACTGCGAAGCACCATACCACCATGAGGCATTGTGGAATGCTCGGCTTTCAATGTTGCTTCATCAATGAAATGAACCGTCGTATTATAATCGGAGAAATAGTTCGGCATCGTACGGATTTCCTCAGCAATCGCGTCTTGATCAGCACCTTCTTCTGCTACAATGTAGCAATCACGGACGTGCTTCTCACGCGTTGTAAGCTCTGGATTTTCACCGTTACGAACTCGCGCTACTGCCTCTTCACTAGGAATGGTGTATTGAACGCCGTTCTTAACACCTTTCACGCGGCGAATCGCATCTGAATGGCCTTGGCTTACACCTTTGCCCCAAAATGTATACTCCTTGCCTTCTGGCAATATTGCCTCAGCAAGCAGACGATTCAATGAGAACAAGCCTGGGTCCCAGCCTGTGGATATTACACTTACTTTATTGCTCGTTTTGGCAACTGCATCTACCTGATCAAAAAATTCAGGAATACGCGCATGCGTATCGAAGCTGTCAACCGTATGGAACAAGCGGGCAAAAGCAGGAACCTGCTCTGGCAAATCTGTTGCTGAGCCGCCGCAAAGAATCATAACGTCGATATCATCGACAAAGCGCTCCGCATCTTCAATTTTATATGCTTTTGTTTCAGACGGAATAGATGCTGGGTCTCTACGAGTAAATATCGCATCCAATCTCATATCCGCACTTTGTCTAATTGCAAGCTCTACGCCGCGTCCAAGATTGCCGTAACCAACAATACCGATGCGAATCTGTTCTGTCATGACGCCGCCACCTCTTCTTGTTTTATAAATATATTAGATCCAGCCTCTAGCTTCCATTGCTGCTGCGATCCGTTTGATCGAAATCATATAAGCAGCTGTACGAAGGTCAGTGTCATGTTCCTTAGCAAGATCACGAACAGCTACGTAAGAAAGAATCATATTCGTCTCAAGCTTCTCAAGAACCTCTGCTTCGCTCCAGTAGTAGTTAGCCAAGTTTTGTACCCACTCGAAGTACGAAACCGTAACGCCGCCTGCATTTGCAAGTACGTCTGGAATAACTGTGATGCCGTGGCTCCAAAGTACGCGATCCGCTTCTGGTGTTGTTGGTCCGTTTGCAGCTTCTGCAACGATTTTTGCTTTAATGCGATCTGCATTTTTAGCTGTAATTACGTTTTCTAGAGCAGCTGGAACCAAAACATCAACATCAAGCTCAAGCAAATCTTCATTAGAAATATAGTACTTCTCGCCATACTCACGGATGGAAGTCGTATCCTTTAGTATGGAGATCTGTTCGATATCCAATCCATTCGGATCGTAAATTCCGCCTCTGGAGTCACTGACTGCTACAACTTTAATGCCTGCTTCGCTAAGCAAACGAGCAGCAATGCGACCAGCGTTGCCGTAACCTTGAATCGCTGCAGTAGCCGTTTCAATAGGAATATTCTTATCTTGAAGTGCTGCCAAGATCGTGTACACACAGCCTTGTGCTGTTGCTTCATTACGACCTTGGGATCCGCCAAGAATAAGCGGTTTACCTGTAATAACGCCAGGTGAGTTAACGCCTTTTAGTCTGCTGTACGTATCCATCATCCAACCCATGATTTGTGGAGTCGTGTATACATCCGGTGCAGGAATATCTTTGTCAGGACCTACAAAATCAGCGATAGCTTCCATGAAAGCACGGCTAACACGCTCTAGCTCGCCTTTGCTAAGAAGATGTGGATCACAAATAACTCCGCCCTTGCCGCCGCCATAAGGAAGGCCAACAACGCCGCATTTAAAGCTCATCCACATGGAAAGTGCTTTTACTTCATCAAGCGTTACATCAGGGTGAAAGCGAATGCCGCCCTTAGTCGGTCCAATCGCGTCATTATGCTGGGAACGGTAACCTTCAAACACTCGAATTGAGCCATCATCCATACGAACTGGGAAGTTAACCGACAGCACGCGCTTCGGCTGCTTCAAGATGTCTGTAACATGCTTAGGCAATTGTAGATGGGCCGCTGCAGTATCGATTTGCTGTTGTGCGATTTGGTACGGATTTAACGTTTCTTCTACTATACTCACTGTCATTTTAAGTTCAGTCCTTCTTCGTAGAGTCCGACTCCCATTCCATGGATTAGCCGCTTTTTTGATTTTACCTTTTTCATCACTATTTTAAAAGAAAAATTTCGTTATTTAGTGCAAAAATTCTACATTTTTATCCATTGTCATGTTAGATTTCATGTGATGGGAGTTACCATAACAC
>NZ_JBFTSN010000094.1:0-18160 GCF_056400045.1 Paenibacillus sp. 01L418 | reverse complement strand
CTCTACGGATGCGGAAATCGCGAAGAGCTATGCAGCGGCAGTTGCCAAAATTGAAGCAACTATTGAACGTTTGCAGCAGCCGGTGACGATTCCTGTAACATCTGGACGCTCAATTGAAGTTGATTACGAGCTAGGTGATGTACAATCCAATGTGACGAAGGAGCAATTCATCGGAAACATTGAGAAGGCGAAGCAATACATTCGCGCAGGTGACATTTTCCAAGTCGTATTGTCACAGCGTTTTAGCATTGATACAGATGTTGATCCATTGCATGTATATCGCGTGCTCCGCATGATGAATCCTTCACCGTATATGTATTATTTGAAAATGGGCGAGGAAGTTATTGTCGGCGCTTCGCCGGAAGCGCTAGTGAAAGTAACGGGCGACCGCGTGGAGACAAGACCGATTGCGGGAACAAGGCCGCGCGGCAAGACGCCGGAAGAGGATAAGGCTTACGAGGTAGAACTGCTTGCGGACGAGAAAGAGCGCGCTGAGCATTTGATGCTGGTTGATCTAGGCCGCAATGACATCGGACGCGTATCGGAGTTTGGTTCGGTAACATGTGATTCGTTTATGGAAATTGAGCGTTACTCCCATGTCATGCATATTGTATCGAACGTTTCTGGCAAGCTGCACAAGGATAAAGACTTTTTTGACGCATTTGTCTCTTGTTTACCAGCAGGCACTGTATCTGGCGCACCTAAATTAAGAGCAATGGAAATCATTGCGGAGCTGGAGAATGAAGCACGCGGCGCATATGCAGGCGCTATTGGATACTTGGGCTTTGGCGGTACAATGGATACTTGTATTACGATCCGTACCATTATTTTTAAGAACGGCAAAGCGTATGTACAAGCAGGAGCTGGAATCGTTTGGGATTCTGTTCCGGAGAGCGAATTTTTGGAGACGGTCAACAAGGCGAAAGGCAGTCTTAAAGCCATTCGTGCGGCTGAAGCGATTTTTGCACAGCCAAAAAGTGCACCGGATTCCTTCAATTCCATTAACTCGGATTATTACGTCAAGGTCGGAGAGGGGATTGGTCAATAATGCAGGCAACCGAAGCGATAACGATGCAGCAAGCGCTGAACCAGCTTATTGGCGGCTCAAGTTTGACGAGGCAGCAAGCAGAAATGGTGATGAACATCATCATGAACGGCGAAGCAACAGCTGTTCAAATAGCTGGCGTCGTAACTGCGCTGCGGATGAAAGGCGAGACGAAGGACGAGATAACCGGGTTCGCTGAGGCGATGCGCGCGCATTCGAGCCATCTCCATACCGAACAAGAAGGTTTGCTCGATACATGTGGCACCGGAGGATCAGGTATTCATAAATTCAACATCTCAACAGCTTCCTCCATTATTGCTGCGGCGGCAGGCATCCGAGTTGCCAAGCATGGCAATCGCGCGATGTCTGGGAAAACGGGTAGTGCTGATGTACTGGAGGCACTAGGCGTACAAATTACGATAACTCCTGAACAAGCCGCACAATGCTTGGAGGATATCGGCATTTGCTTTATGTTTGCTCAGTTGTATCATCCATCGCTTCGCCATGCTGCTGCTCCGCGGCGTGAGCTTGGTATTCGAACAATCTTCAACATGCTTGGACCGCTCACAAATCCAGCTGGAGCAGATAGACAGCTTCTTGGATTCTACGATCGGAGCCGCACCTCTACAGTTGCCGAGGTGCTCGGTGAGCTTGGACTGAAACGTGCAATGGTTGTAAGCAGTCATGATGGGCTTGATGAAATTAGCATCTCTGCACCAACACAAATATCTGAGCTATTAAACGGTGATGTGAAAACCTACGATGTTACGCCAGAGGAGCTTGGACTAACACGTTGGCCGATTGCGGATGTTATGGGTGGTGAGCCGGAAGTTAACGCAGCACTTATTCGTTCTATTTTCTCAGGCGAGCAGCGCGGGGCTTATCGTGATATCGTGCTTGCCAACGCGGGTGCATGTATATATGTAGGCGGGAAGGCACAATCGCTTCGCGAGGGTGCAGAGATTGCTGCCAAGGTGATCGATTCAGGCGAGGCGCAGCGGAAGCTCGTGAGTCTTATTCATACGACAGGAGAGTTGGCAAATGTTTCTGGATAAAATTGTAGCTACAAAACGAACTGAGGTTGAGGAGCTAGCGGCTCGCTTTGACCTTGCGCAAGTGGAGAAACAAATTTCGGAGATGGAAGCATGCCGCGGCTTTGAACATGCATTATCGGCAGCTGGCCGCAACAGAAGTATGGGACTGATTGCCGAGGTAAAGAAGGCGTCGCCATCAAAAGGGCTGATTCGTGCTGATTTTGAGCCAACCATGCTTGCTGCACAATATGAAGCAGCTGGTACGGATTGTATTTCAGTGTTGACGGATCGTGATTACTTTCAAGGATCTAATGAATTTCTGCAGGCCGTGAAAAATACGGTAAAGGTACCTCTATTAAGAAAAGATTTTACGATTGACCATCGTCAAATTTATGAGGCCCGCTTAATCGGAGCGGACGCAATCTTGCTCATCGCAGCTATTATGACGCCAACGCAGCTAGGTGAGTTTCATGATCTTGCGAAGTCGATTGGGATGGATGTGCTCGTAGAAGTGCACAACAAAGAAGAGCTGGAAGGCGTTCTGGAGCTGGACAAAGCAACRCTCATCGGCATAAATAACCGCGATTTGAAAACATTCGTTACCGATCTAAAAACGACCGAAGAGTTAATCGGACTTATGCCGAAAAATGTTACTGTCATTAGTGAGAGCGGAATTGCGGGTAATAGCGATATGGATTACTTAAAGTCAATCGGCGCTCATGGTGTATTGATTGGTGAATATTTTATGCGGCATGAGCAAGTAGGACAATCGGTTACTGATTTAATGGGTGCGGTAACCGTTCGATGAAGCAGCAGACGCGTATCAAAATTTGTGGTCTGATGGATCTGCAAACGATTCAGCAGATGGATGGATTGCCTATTCACGAAATCGGCTTCATCTTTGCACCCAGCAAGCGATTGGTGGAAACGTCGACTGCATCGCAGCTTATATCAGCGGCTGCGAAGTTAAAGGCAGCTGGCGGTGAGCGCCCGAGAACGGTTGGCGTATTCGTAAATGAAACCTTTGCTAATCTGCAAAATCTTTTGTTAGAAGCTCCTTTAGATGTGATTCAATTGCATGGCAATGAATCGGCAGCGTTTTGCCAAATGGTGCGTGAGCAGCTGAACGTACAAGTATGGAAAGTATTTTCCATGAAAAAGGATGCCGAGGGCAGCACGCCAATGTCTGCTCTAGAGCAGTTAACGCCATACCGAGCAGCTATTGATGCCGTACTGATAGACGCACCTGGCGGCGGCACGGGTCAAACCTTCGATTGGGAAGCGATAAAAGAGTATAAGCAAGCAGCTGAAGAGCTTGGCATTACTCTGTATGTAGCAGGTGGTCTGCATGAAGGAAATGTGCAAGAGCTGCTAAAGACATATGCGCCAAACGGGATAGATGTATCAAGCGGTGTTGAGACGGATGGACGAAAAGATATCGAGAAAATCCGATTATTTGTAAGAAGGGTGATGGAAGCATGACACAAGTACCAGATGAGAATGGACGCTTCGGCAAATTTGGCGGTAGATATGTGCCAGAAACATTAATGACAGCATTATTAGAGCTAGAGGAAGCTTATCAGCATTATTCCAAGGACCAAGCGTTTCAAGACGAGGTTACTTACTTGTTGCATAAATACTCAGGTCGTCCGACTTCACTATACTATGCAGAACGACTTAGCGAGCATCTTGGCGGCGCAAAAATCTACTTAAAACGTGAAGACCTGAACCATACAGGTGCACATAAAATTAATAATACGATTGGTCAAGGCGTACTTGCCAAACGTATGGGTAAATCAAAAATCATTGCAGAAACAGGCGCAGGACAACATGGCGTTGCTTCTGCAACGATAGCTGCTTTGCTTGGTCTAGAATGCAAAGTATTTATGGGCGAGGAAGATATGAAGCGTCAGCAGCTTAATGTTTTCCGGATGCAGCTGCTTGGCTCTGAAGTTGTGCCAGTTCTATCAGGAACAAGAACACTTAAAGATGCATGTAACGAAACCCTTCGTTACTGGGTTAGCCATGTTGAAGATACGTATTACATTTTGGGTTCAGTTACAGGCCCGCATCCTTATCCGATGATGGTTCGTGATTTCCAGCGTATCATTGGCGACGAGGCTCGTAAGCAAATATTGACTGAAGAAGGCCGATTGCCGGATTATGTTGTAGCAGCTGTTGGCGGTGGAAGCAACGCAATGGGGATTTTCTATCCATTTATCAATGATGACAGCGTGAAGCTGCTTGGCGTTGAGGCTGCTGGCCGCGGTGTAGATACGATTGAGCATGCGGCAACAATGACCAAAGGACGTCACGGTGTATTCCAGGGCTCGATGAGCTATGTGCTGCAGGATGAGTATGGACAGGTTCAACCTGCGCATTCGATTTCAGCGGGACTTGATTATCCTGGTATTGGACCAGAGCATGCCTACTTGAAAGATTCCGGACGTGCTGAATACGTTCCTGTATCGGATGCCGAGGCGCTTGATGCGTTGCAGCTGCTATCGCGCACAGAAGGCATTATTCCAGCACTGGAATCAGCACATGCGATTGCTCAGACGATTAAGCTTGCGCCTACGCTTGATAAAGACAAAGTCGTCGTTGTCAGCTTATCCGGACGTGGAGATAAGGACGTAGAAGCAATTATGGGTTACTTGGGGGTAAATAAGCATGAATCTCATTGATACAGCATTTGCAAGGCTGAAGTCTGAAGGCAAAACGGCGCTAATTCCTTTTGTTACGATGGGTGATCCTGATCTAGCCACTTCGGTTGCTATCATCCAAACGCTCGAGAAGGCAGGCGCTGACATGATCGAGCTTGGCGTACCTTATTCCGACCCGCTAGCGGATGGTCCTGTTATCCAGCGTGCATCTGAGCGAGCATTGCGCCATAACAGCATTACAATCAAGGATTGTATTGAAATAGCTGAACAATCGCGTGAGGCCGGCGTTAAAATTCCATTCATATTGTTCACTTATTACAATCCGGTGTTTCAATATGGGCTTGAAGCGTTTTTCGAGCTTGTACAGAGCAAAGGCATCAGTGGTCTTATTATTCCTGACTTGCCAATCGAAGAAGATGAAGAGGTTAGGCAGCTTGCGGAAGCAGCTAATGTACATCTTATTCCTCTTGTGGCACCGACATCCAAGGATCGGGTTACTCGTATTTCACGCAAAGCAAAAGGATTTGTCTACTGCGTTTCATCGCTTGGCGTAACAGGCGTGAGAGCTGATTTTCATACAGGTATTGATGAATTCCTCTCGATGGTTCGCGAAGCGACCGATTTGCCAATCGCAGTAGGCTTTGGCATTTCAAGCCGTGAGCAGGTTGCTCGCTTTGAAAAACAATGTGACGGCGTGATCGTGGGCAGTGCAATTGTGCGTACGATAGAAGATGCCATTCCACTGCTGAATGATGCTGATACGCGTGAAGCGGGACTTAAACAAATCGGCGATTTTGTTGCTCAGCTTAAAGGGTAAGCAGACTATTTTAGATAAAGGAAGTTATACGCTGCGGAAGTGGCTTGTAATTGACATAGGATTTTATAAATAGCAGGAAAGCTCTCTAGACTTGGTCTAGGTGAGCTTTTTTTGCTTTATCGGGATAAGAGGGGGATTTGTAGCAGGGAGCTGTTTTGGAGGGATTTCGGTACGGTGATTCGGGAGTGGAGAGGACGGATGGTAAAGCACAAGGATAAATGGAGAAGCACGAAGCTGTTGATTTGAAAAGTAACTTTTGAAGCTAGCTTAGGGACATAGGATCCGTTATTTTAAAATAATTGGCTAAAATTGGTAGCGTCAAGAAGTTTGTGTAGTAAGATTATCCATCGGAACATTAGACCATTATTGATTGTTCGGGTAAGGCCTTTCCATATCGCTTGGTGTACATCTCTTCAAATGAAGCCTTTGTATCGGCATCTACAAACCCGCGTATGGCTCTGCCACACCATTTTTCATTGTAGTCGAGTGCTTGTAAGTAAATAATCTTCTCCGCAGCTTCAATATTCGTTAGGCTATTCATAGGTTTCAACCGTTTACGAAGTTCCTTATTCATACGTTCAATGGGATTGGTTGTGTAGATGGCGGGCCATGTCAACGTTGGGTATTTGTAAAAAGTTAAAAGCGTTGGGAGCTGCACTTCCCAGGATTTCACCTCTTTAGGGTACTGCTTGCTCCATTTCTCTTTAAAATTCTCAAATACAGCGCGTGCGACGTCTCCATCGATTGCCGTGTATACTTGCTTTAAATCTTCCAGAAACTCGGTTTTATCCGACACACGAATTTTTGGAAAAGTAGCTCGTACCTTATGAACGACGCAATGCTGGACGTCGGCTTTAGGGTAAATTTCGCGAAACGCTTCTTCCAAGCCTGGTAAACCGTCAAAGACCCCGAGGAGCACATCCGTTGCACCACGTTGCTTCAGGTCTTTAAGCACCTCTCGCCAGCCATTAGAGCTTTCGTGTCCACCGACATAAAAGCCTAGAATTTGGCGAGTTCCGTTCTCGTCAATTCCCATGACTAAATAAACGGCCTCACTGCTGACCGTGTTGCGCTTGAGTTTGACATAGAGACCATCTAAATAGATAACGGAGTAACGCTTCTCTAGCGGACGATTCTGCCACTGTTCGATGTCTTCCATAACCGTYTGAGTAATATTACTAATGGTTGTCGGCGAGTAGTGTGTTCCAAACATGCTCTCTACGAATTTAGCGACTTCTCTTGTGCTCATTCCGCCTTTGTACATGTGAATAATGGCTTCCTCTAGCCAGCCTTCCCTACGCTGATAGGGCTGAAATAAACGTGTTTGAAATGATCCTTTGCGATCTCGTGGCACATGAAGTTCGTTGATTATTCCGTATCTCGTTTGGAACGTTCGTTTGTAGTTACCATTACGAGTATTGCGCAAGTGGGGCTGCTCCACTTTCATGTAATTTTTAATCTCTTCTCGCAAAAGCAGCTCTAGTTTTTCTTGTAGCAGTTTTGTAACAGTATTTTCAAGTAGATCATTGAATGCATTTTCGGGTATAGTATTCATCGAGTAGGGCTCCTTCTTGGTGATCTCAGCAATCCCGAGGATACCCTACTTTTTTGTGTTTTGAATAGACTCCAAAACTTGGTACACAAACTATTGTACGTCACCTAATTTGATGGAAATAGAACTAGTTTCTAGTTCTATTTTTGCTGATTTGGTGTTTAGATGTGTATAGTGGGGCGATTTAATTACGGATAAGACTAGTTTCTAGTCTTATTTGCACGAAACAAGATAATTTGATGGAAATAGAACTAGTTCCTAGTTTTATTTTTGCTGATTTAGTACTTTGGCGGGGATATGGGGCGAGTTACTTACGGATAACACTAGTTTCTAGTCTTTTTCACACGATACAAGCTGATATTATGGGAATAGAACTAGTTTCTAGATCTATTTCAGCTGACTCACGGCTTAGAGGGAAATGGCTGATTCGCCGAATGGATGGGCATGTGAAACGATTTGCAGCATCGCACATCACAGCAAGTCACATAAGTCGCAGATTCACACAAATCACAGCTAGTCACAGCAAGTCACAGCCAATCACTGAAGATCAACCGCTTAGTCACAACAGCGAGCGTCACATGAATGCTTGCCTTATCAAGCATGAACCTATTAAAATGAGGATGCGATCTTAGTCGCAGTCATGGCCATTTCCGATACTATCATTTTTCAAACTATATAATAGAAAGAAGCAGATGCAGCGATGAATATTTTCTTTCACATTTTAATGACAAACGTGCTTCCGATGGTCATCATGATTGGGCTTGGCATTATTATTCAAAGAGCGTTCAAGCTGGATATTAAAACGTTATCGAAGCTGAATTTTTATTTATTTTCACCCGCTATTATGTTCGACCTCCTATATAAAACGGACATTTCTGCCCAAGTAATAGGGAAAATTTTATTGTTTTTTGTGCTGTTTTTGGTTACGCAGTATATTATCGTTGAGCTGGTTATTAGAATAAGAGGGTATCAGCCAAGTATGAAAAGCGCGATGCGCAACAGTGTATTGTTCTACAACAGCGCAAATTACGGCATACCGCTCAATCAGCTGGCTTTTGCAGGCAACGAGAAAACATTCGCTATTCAGCTATTAATAATGATGATGCAATCTCTTATACCGAACACGTATGGCATATATAACGTCAACGCGCACAAAGCCGATATGCGGGCGATTTGGCGGACAATTATCTCAATGCCGATTATATATGTCATCCCGCTTGCCTTCCTGCTCAGAGGGTTCGACGTTCCCATCCCGCAGCCTATAGCTACACCGATCGGTTACTTATCAGCAGCGTTTATCGGTACAGCGCTTATTACACTAGGCGTACAGCTGGGCAATATGGAGTGGAAAATAAAGCGCTCACTCCTCATTGATGTCAGCATATCGGGCATACTCAGACTGATTGCCGGTCCTTTGCTTGCGTGGCTGATCGTCTGGCTGATGGGACTCGACAAGCTGACGGGACTCGACAAGCTGACGGCAGCTGCCCTCATCGTTTCATCAGCCGTCCCCACTTCACTCAGCAGTGTGCTGCTCGCTGTAGAGTTCGACAACGAGCCAGAGTTTGCCTCGCAATCTGTTTTTGTTTCTACTATTTTAAGTATAGTCACGGTTACCGCAGTCATTTTTTTCTTAAAACTTGATATTTAGAAACTAGTGAACCTATCAACCTCTTAATTTTGAGTTTGTTAGGTTTTTTATTTCTTGTGCAACAAGATGGACAAGGTTAAAATGGAAAAAGATACAAGGGTAATCGATTTATTGGAAATGGAGGTCTATTACTAGATGCTGCCTATCACGCATGATATTATTCATGCAAGCGCTTTAAAAAGAACATTTGGACGTGGAAACGGTGCAGTTACCGTACTAAAAGGTGTCGATTTGTCGATACCATCCGGCAAGCTTATTGCATTTAAAGGGAGATCAGGTTCTGGAAAAACGACGCTTATTAATTTGCTAAGCGCACTGGACCGTCCGACCGAAGGGAATATTACGTTTGCTGGACGCGATTTGACGGCGATGTCGAATCATGAGAGAGATATGGTACGCCGCAAGGAAATGGGGCTTATTTTTCAATCCTTTGCACTCATTCCTCTGATGTCCGCCTATGAGAACGTGGAGTTTATATTAAGAGTTTCAGGTATGGCGGCAAACGGCCGCAAGGAAGCAGCGATTAACGCTTTAGAGCAGGTTGGCTTAAAAAGCCGCATGCATCATCGGCCATTCGAGCTATCGGGCGGAGAGCAGCAGCGAACAGCAATAGCACGGGCAATTGCCCATAAGCCGAAGCTTCTTTTGGCAGACGAGCCTACAGCTGAACTGGATAGCCGCACAGGCTTGCAAATTATGAAAGTGTTTCGTGATTTGGTAGAAATGGCAGGAATGACAATCATCATGACGACACATGATCCTGCAATAATGGAAATTGTTGACCATGTTTATGAATTGGAGGATGGACAAATTGTCGCAAAAGCTTAAGCCGATACTCGGCTGGTCATTCGCGCTGCTTCTTAGCGCTTCACTAACAGGGTGCTCCTTGCTTCCTGCCGAGGAGGCAGCCTTAAAACCTCCTCTTGTTAAGCCGGCGCAAGAGAATTACCGCACGGTAACGGTCGAGAAGGGGACAATTACACAAGAAATTAAAGGAAGCGGAAGCCTGGAGTCAACGCAATCGGAGATTGCACAGTTTAAAGGACAAGGCGGCCGTATTGCGAAGATGATGGTTACCTCGGGAGCGCAGGTGAAGAAAGGAGATGTCTTGGTTCAGCTTAATGTAGATGGACTGGACATTCAATTAAAGGAACAGCAGCTCGCCCATGCCAAAGCTAAGCTTTCATTTAAACAGGCCAAATTAGGCGGTGACAATGATGCGATCGATATCGCTAAGCTGCAAATGGATATTGAACAGTTAAAGCTGGATCGTTTGACGGCGACCTTTAACAGCAAGCAGCTTGTTGCCGAAATGAACGGCCAAGTAACTTTCGTAGAGGATCTGAAGGAAGGCGATTTTGTTGAGGCTTATCAAACGCTTGTTGTCATATCCGATCCATCACAGCTGCGTCTAGCGCTCCGAGTTGAATCAGGTGCGGAAATTAGCAGCGTTGATGTTGGTTTCCCAGCAATGGTTACCTTCGGGTCTGAAGAAGTGAAAGGGAAAGTCGTACAGACACCATCATCGGCTCCTTCAACGCTGAACCAGCAGCTTCAAGATCGTTACTCCAAAACATTATTTATTGAAGTGCCGAAAGTGCCTGGAAACGCCACAATCGGAGCGTTTGCTGATGTCAAAATTATTTTGCAGCAGCGTGATGATGTACTCAAAATTCCACGCAGTGGCGTGCGCAGCTTCCTTGGCAGAACATTCGTAAGAACGCTTGAGGATGGCAATAAAATTCGTGAGATTGATGTCGAAACGGGCATAAAAGGCTCGACGGAAATTGAAATTACGAAGGGCTTGGAAGAAGGCGCGATTGTTGTACTTCAATAATGAGTCTGTATAGAACGATTGATAACCATCAACTAGCTTCATAGGAAGGTTATGAGCCGTTTACGCTTGGGAGGTTTTGAAGTGGCTTTGTTTATTATGATTATTCGTAAAATGGTGCAAAATAAGTGGTTGGTCGGGAGCTTGTTTATAGGCTTAGTCATGTCCGTAGCCTTGGTAAGCAGCATGCCAATTTATTCGGAAGCCATTTTATCGAGGATGCTGGTCAAGGATTTAGAGACTATGCAGAGCGAGCGGGGGATATATCCCGGCAATCAATACAATAAACTTTTTTACACGAAAGAAACACCGGAGCAAGTAAATAAGATTTATACAAAAGTAGATCGCTACATACGTGAGCAAGCACAATCCAACTTTGGCATACCGGTGCAGGAGCTTATCGTTGATTTCCAATCCAGATCAATGAAGATCAGGCCGGAGAATGATCCAGAGCCAGATACGAAAAAAAATCTCAAGACGATGTCGCTGCGCTCCTTCAGTGATCTTGAAGAGCATATTACGCTGACGGACGGCAGAATGCCGGCTGAGCAGCAGCCAGTTGATGGCGTTTATGAGGTGCTTGTTACAGAACGAAGCCTGGTTCAGTTCAAAACAGTACTGGATTCAAAGTTTTATGTGAACGACGATAAAATTGCCGGGGAAATAGCATTTAAGCCGGTAGGCGTGTTCAAGAAAACGCAGGATGACGACCCCTATTTTAGAGATACGGATCTAAGTGAGCTAAGCTCAAGCTTTGTCATTAGTGATAAACTCGCTAAGCAGCAGCTCATGCAGGAAAGCCGGATTCCGGTAGCGTCCGTTGGTTGGTTTTTTGTATTGGATTATTCTAAGCTTGAGCTAAGCTTGGTAGATGGCTTCATTCAGACAACAAATAAAATTCGCAACGTTATGCTTAATAATGTAACGATGTATCAAGCCGTCTCGGAAACACCGGCTCTGGATACGATTTCGAAATACATGGTACGTGCAGAACAGTTGAAGACGCTCATGTGGTCGCTTAATGTTCCTGTTTTGATTATGCTCGGGTTCTACATGTTCATGGTATCCAATCTAATTGCGGATCGGCAAAAAAATGAGATTGCTGTTCTGCGAAGCAGAGGAGCTGCACGTTGGCAGGTTATTAGCTCTTATGCAGTGGAAGGCATTATTTTATGCGGCATCGCCTTTGGTGTGGGTCCCTTGCTTGGCGTCATCCTAACCGAGATGCTTGGTGCATCCAATGGTTTCCTTGAATTTGTACAGCGCGTTCGGCTGCCTGTCAAACTTACGGACGAGTCTTTCCGTTATGGAGCGATTGCCTCCGGCGTTTGTTTTGTCATTATGATGATTCCTATCATTATGGCTACTCGCGTTTCTATTGTTGGTCATAAGCAGCAGCTGGCTAGACTTTTGAAATCACCGTTATGGCACAAAATGTTCCTTGATGTGATTGCATTAGCGTTAGCTATTTATGGCTTATACACATTCCGGAAAAGGCTTGCTGATTTGCAAAGCTTAGGTTTAAATGCGGATGATCTAAACATCGATCCGTTGCAATTTGTTATTCCTGCTTTGTTTATTATGGGTGCGGGTTTGCTCTTGCTTCGTTTGTACCCTTGGGTTCTTAGACTCATCTATTGGATCGGCAAGAAATGGTGGCCGCCTTCCGTATATGCAACATTAATTCAGGTTGGACGCTCCAGTTCGCAATATCAGTTTTTAATGATTTTTCTTATTATGACGATTGCTACCGGCGTATTTAGCGCTTCAGCGGCAAGAACGATCAACAATAACACAGAGGATCGAATCAGGTATGGCAATGGCGCAGAGGTCGTATTGACTACACAATGGATGAACGATGCACCGCCGCCTCCACCTCCGGGAGCACCGTCAACGCCGGCGCAGGATTTAGCTATGCTCGCGCCAGTCCATTACTTGGAGCCGGCATTCGAGCCCTTTAAAGCACTCAAAGGTGTAGAGCATGCAGCTAAAGTATTCAAGAAAGAAGTAGCCTTTAGCGTAAATGAAAGCAATGGCCCTGCAACATTAATTGGTATTGATTCCGATGAGTTTGGTGAAACAACGTGGTTCCGTGACAGCTTGCTTGACTATCCGCTTAATGATTATTTGAACCTGCTTGCAGCAGATCCGCAGGCTGTTCTCATATCGCGGACGTTAGCCGATCAGAACAAAGTGAAGCCTGGCGACACGATTTGGGTAGGCTGGAGCGATGTACCGCAGCAGCCGTTTAAGGTGTATGGCATCATTAATTATTTCCCAACCTTTAATCCGAACCCTGCTGTAGGCAGCGTAAATGTTAGTGAAGATAAAGATACATCGGGTGGCCGAGCTCCGATGCTGATCGTCGGCCATTTGCCGCGTATTCAAGTTCAGCTTGCACTTGAACCTTACGACGTATGGCTTAAGCTAAAGCCGGAGGTGAGCACTTCCGAGTTTTATGAGGGGCTTAAGGAATCGAAGCTTCCGATTACGAATATTGTCAATACAAGAGAGAAGCTGGTCACTGCCAAAAACGATCCGTTCCTCATGGCACTAAACGGTATTTTGACTTTAGGTTTTGTCTTGTCGATTCTTGTTAGCTTTATCGGGTTTCTATTATATTGGGTACTATCACTCCGAGGCCGGACCTTGCAAAATGGTATTTTGCGCGCGATTGGCCTATCGCTGAGACAGCTCATCGGCATGCTTGGGGTTGAGCAGCTGTTAACATCGGGCGTTGCCGTTCTTATTGGAATAGGTGTCGGAAACATCGCGAGTCGATTGTATGTGCCTAACTTCCAAATTGCGTTCAATCCAAGCAGCCTTGTACCGCCATTCAAGGTCATGTTCGATGCAACGGATTTAATACGGATCTATGTTCTTGTCGGCTTTATGTTGGTCATCGGACTTGGCATATTAGCTTATATGCTATCGAAGCTGCGTATTCATCAAGCGATCAAGCTAGGGGAGGATTGACGGATGATTCATTGCGAAGGGCTTGTCAAAATATACAAAACAGCCGACCTAGAGGTATTCGCCCTGCAAGGCCTCGATCTTCAAATTGAAAGCGGCGAGCTGATGGCCATCATAGGCAACAGCGGCAGCGGCAAATCAACGCTGCTGAATATGCTTGGCGGGCTTGACCGTCCGACGGCGGGGAAGCTGACCGTTGACGGAAGAGATATGCTGAAGTTTAAGGAACGCGACTTCGTTCGGTACAAGCGAGAGAGCGTAGGTTTCGTCTGGCAAAATAATGCGAGAAACTTGATTCCTTATTTAACCGCGCTTGAAAATGTAGAGCTGCCTATTTTGCTAACAGGCAGCCGCAAGCGCTGGAGAGCAAAGGAGCTGCTTGACGCCGTTGGCTTAAGCCACCGTGCTTCAAATAAGCTATATGAGTTATCAGGGGGAGAACAGCAGCGGGTCGCAATCGCCATTGCGCTCGCCAATCATCCTAAGCTGCTGCTTGCGGATGAGCCTACGGGGTCGGTAGACTCGCGAATGGCTAATCAGATTTTGGACTTATTCCGTGAACTGAATCGTACGATTGGCATTACCGTTGTTATCGTTACACATGATCCAGAGCTTGCGAAGAAGGTAGATCGTGTAGCGGCCATCCGAGACGGCAAGATTTCATCCGAAATGCTGCGCAAACGTTCATATGCGGAAGAGCTGGCGGAGCTTGAGCAGGAGGATGAGGAAGGCACGCACGTAGAATATGCGGTGCTTGATAAAGCGGGCCGATTGCAGGTGCCTTCCAACTATTTGGAATCCATCGGTGTGAAAAACTCGAATAAGCTGCGTGTAGAGCTTGGAGAAGGAAAAATTATCCTGCTGCCTCCTGAGGAGAAAGAAAAAGCCGAGTAAAATATTGGGTGGCAAAAAGAGCTGTGCATGGTCTGCAATGACCGTTGCACAGCTCTTTTTCTTGCAAGCTTACGAGTTAGATAAGCTAGAGCATGAGGCGTTCGATTGGCTCACTTCGGTAAACTCGTCGTTGCCCCATTCATCCCAAGAGCCTTCATAGGGGCGGATATGAGGATAGCCCATTAGTCGTAAAGTAAAATAAGTATGCGCTCCGCGTTGATTTGTCTGGCAATAAGGCACGATTGTTTTTGCAGGGTCAATGCCAAGACCATCAAATTGCTGCTTTAAATCTCGATAAGCTTTGAAACGCACGACGCCATCTTGATCTGCCCCTTCTAGGGAATCGTTCCACTCTTTATGAACTGCGCCAGAAATATGCCCGCCCTTACGATTCGAGCGTTGATCAGCTCCGGTGTATTCTAGAGCGGAACGTGTATCGACAAGAAGGCAATTATCGAGCCCAGCTTGGATAGATGCTTTCGTGGCAACCAGCTCTGAATGGGCAGATAACGTCAGTGTTCCTTTAGAGGGCAGCGGCAAATCTATTGTTGTCTCATAGCCTGCCGCTGTCCACGCTGCGAAACCGCCATTCAATAGCTTCACTTGATCCTTCAGACCATAATACTCCAGCACATAAAAGACGCGCGCCGCTAACACTCCGCCTCCATCATCATAGACGATGATAGTTGAATCATTGCTGACGCCAACATTTTCAAGCAAATAAGCAAGAGCATCCGCGGCAGCAAAAGTGCAGCGTGAGCTATCCTTTAATGCTTTGGCGTCTAGCCAGTACGCCCCTGGAATGTGACCTGATTCATATCCGCGGGCTCTGACATCTAATAAAACGATGTTCGGCTCTTGGTAATGGTTTTTAAGCCAATGAGCGTCTGCCAGCAGATGTTCATTGGGGTAATGTAAATCGCTCGTATTCGTTATGTGAGCAGCCTCCACATCTTAATAAATTACAACGGACTGAAGCCGAGGTTTTCACGCAAACTTTGTCCAGCATACTCGCTAGGAAATAATCCTCGCCTTTGCAGCTCAGGAACGACTAGTTCCAGAAAGGCATCAATACCGCCAAATGCCAGCTGAGGCATAACGCTAAAGCCATCAGCAGCACCATTTACGAACCAATGCTCCATAATATCAGCTACTTGGTTAGCTGTTCCAGCAATGCTTAGCTGACCGTTGCCTACCCAATATTTCTCGAGCAGTTCCCGGAGTGTCAGCTGTTCATTATCAACAATCTTTTTGACCATCTGATAGAAGGTTTGATACGCATTAACTTGGCCCATATCAGGCAGCTTCGGAAAAGGATCATCCAGTGCATATCCCGAAAAATCGATGCCAAGCAAATTGGAAAGAGACATGACGGTACGTTCTATTGAACCGAGCTGCTGCAGCTCTCTCGCAATGTCACGAGCTTCAGCCTCCGTTTCACCAACAATAACATGAATGCCCGGCAATACTTTAATATCATGCGGGGAACGTCCGGCTTTGACAGTTCTTTCTTTGATGTCTTGATAAAACGACTGCGCGTCTTCAAATGAGTTTTGGACGGTGAATATAAGCTCGGCATATTGAGCAGCTAAATTTCTGCCATCCTCTGAGGCTCCGGCCTGGATAAGCAGAGGTCTTCCCTGTGGAGGACGCATCATATTAAGCGCACCGCGTACGGAATAATAATCTCCCTGATGCTGAATATCATGAACCTTGTTGACGTCGGCATACACTCCGGATGTTTTGTCTTGAACGAGCGCATCGGCTTCCCAGCTGCTCCACAATTTGAGCACGACCTCTGTGAATTCCCGCGCTCGCTCGTAACGTTCTGTATGAGCTGGCAATTGCTCCAGCCCAAAGTTGAAGGCTGTACGTTCTACGCCAGTAGTTACAATGTTCCAACCAGCTCGTCCGCCGCTTATATGATCAAGCGAGGCGAATATTCTAGCTGTGTTATAGGGCTCGGTGAAGCTTGTAGAAACGGTAGCAATAAGGCCGATTCGCTCCGTTACGGTCGCGATTGCAGATAACAATGTGAGTGGTTCGAAGCCGAAGATCGGACCATGCTGGACTGCTTTTGCCTCAATCGACAGACCGTCCGCGATAAATAGGGAGTCTATCCGGGCGGCTTCCGCTTTTTTGGCGATCCGCAGGAAATGATTGACGTCATGAATTTCATCCAGCTTCGTGCTTG
Organism: Paenibacillus sp. 01L418; assembly: GCF_056400045.1. Taxonomy (NCBI): domain Bacteria; kingdom Bacillati; phylum Bacillota; class Bacilli; order Caryophanales; family Paenibacillaceae; genus Paenibacillus; species Paenibacillus sp. 01L418. The sequence continues at coordinate 1,503 of NZ_JBFTSN010000094.1, read as the reverse complement.
CATGACGCCAAGCTCCTTTGTGAGCGCCCGCATTGTGTAGAAACAAATTTAAAATCATTCTGCGATTAGGCTCGCTCATCTGGATCACCTCCTGTTTATTTCATGCCGCTAAGCGCAATTCCACGAATGATTTGCTTCTGGAAAATAAGAAAAATAACAATAAGCGGAGCGATTGAAATCGTTGTTCCTGCCATAATTAAAATCCAATTGCTTGTATCCTTCAGCTCGCTGGAAAAATAAACAATCCCGACGGGCAGTGTGAATTTCTCCTCCGTTTGCAGCACGATGAGCGGCCAGATGAACTGGTTCCAGTTCCCGATAAAGGTAAGAATTATTAAAGTGATAATAGCTGGCTTCACTAGTGGGATGGCGATATGCAGCAGAATACGCCATTCATTAAGTCCATCAATGCGAGCCGCATCCAGCAAATCGGAAGGAATGGAGTCCATAAACTGCCTCATAAGAAAGATGCCGAAGGCCGTAATAATGCCGGGAAACAGCACGCCCCAATAAGTATCGGACCAGCCTAATTCATTCGCAATTAAATACCAGGGGATGATGAGCATCTCTGTTGGAACCATTAAGGTGCTGATTATGAGCAGAAAAATGAGCTGTTTACCGACGAATGAAAATTTGGCGAGCACGTACCCTGCCGCTGTATCGAAGATTAGAACAGTAGAGGTTGCAATCAGAGAGATGATGAGCGTATTTTTGATCCATTGTGCGAAAGGAGCCTTCTTGAATATGGCAGCGTAGTTGTCAAAGGTTATCGTCTCAGGAATTAAGCGAAGATTGTAAACGTCCTGAGGAAGCTTGAAGGAGGTAGCGACCATCCATAAAAACGGAAACAGCATGATGCCGACGCCGAGCGTTAGCAGAAAATAAATGACAAGCGTGCGCAGCCTCTCTGCGGGGGACTTGGCGTTTTTCTGTGTTTTGTAAACGCTTTGTGTGCTCACTGATTCGTCCTCCCATCAATATTCTACTTTTTTGTTCAACACTTTTAATTGAAGCAGCGTAAGCACCAAAATGACGACGAACAAAATAACTGTAGCAGCTGCGGCGCTGCCCATCTTAAACTGCTGAAACGCTAAATTGTAAATATGGAGCACCATCGTCGTTGTCGCATTTAGCGGTCCTCCATTTGTCATGCTCAGCACCTGTCCGAATGATTGCAAATAAGAGATAACGCCAATGACAGCCGAAAAAACGATGACGGGATTAAGCAGCGGAAGCGTAATATGACGGAATTTCCGCCATGCGCTTGCGCCATCGATAGCCGCCGCTTCATAATACATGCGCGGTATCGCTTCAAGCCCTGTCATAAAGATAAGCATTTGAAAGCCGGTGCTTTGCCATATCATCGTTAATGTAATGAGAATAAGCGCCTGACGCGGCGATTGCAGAAACAATTGCGGTTCGAGACCGAGATTTAATAATATCTCGTTTAACCAGCCGTTGCGCATGAGAATCCACCGGAATACCCAGCTTACTGCGACGATG
>NZ_JBFTSN010000093.1:0-18794 GCF_056400045.1 Paenibacillus sp. 01L418 | reverse complement strand
GTCGTAGATGAAGGAGAAGTCGACGAGTTCGTTAATCTGACGCAACATGTTGTCTTTTGGCACGATGAGGTCGTACAGCGCTGTGTACGGACTAAGTGCAAATGAGAGTTGAGGCTGGAACATGATATTCACCCTTCCGACGTGATACTGAAAGTATACAAGAAAAAAGGCACAGCGCCCTCAAAATATTGAGGGTCTGTGCCTTTATATCTAACGGACTTTTTCAGTGGCCTCCCCTTATAGGCGCCTCCTTTTTATTTGTTTTTTTCACTTCGTTTTATTTTTCCTCAGCCAAAAAATCGATCATTGAACGAGCTTGTACCTTGCCCGCTGCAGCTGGCTTACTTGCTGCTTCTCCACTTTCGCGCAAGCGGAACTCTACGATTTTAGCTACACCTGGTACTAAATCAAAGTAATTGTCCGTGAACATGCCCTCGTGCTCTGCGGTAATCCATACCTGCTTAGCAAGCACATCCGTTTCCAGCGCGAACGACGTACCGTTGCTGCCTTCAACCTCTGAAATTCGAATAACCGCTGAAGCAAGCTTCTGTTCTTTCGCTTTCACGAAATAATGTTCCTTGCTGTCTATCAGCTTACCGCCTTGGGTCAGCTCTGCATACAATACAACACGGTTTGCTTTGCAGCCTGTCAGCCATTCCAGCTCGTTTATCGAGCTTACAATTGCTGCACTATTTCCTGCTATGGACACTTGAGTCGTTTCCTGCTTAATTAACACGCCTGCAAAATCGTATAGCGATAATTTGAGCTCGCCTTTCAACGATTCCAGCAAATCCGTTACCGCATGAATATGGATGACGCCGTCATCTGTCTTGTCAAAGGACAGCATTGTATCGGCGAAGCTTCTTTTCGCATAATACTGCATAGCTTTCCATTTCCCGTAATAATCCATGCCTGCCCAAGAAGCTACTGGCCAGCAATCATTCATTTGCCAGTATAACGTTCCCATGCAATATGGCATGTTGCGACGATGCGCCTCAATCGCCATCTTCATCGCTTCTGCTTGCAGCACCTGACTCATATAGAGGAAAGCAGGGAAGTCCTTAGGCTCGCTCATATAAATATCCATGTATTCTTTAATGAGACGGTTGCCGTCGCCATTCTTCTGATGCGCGCGCATTACCTTAGAATCCAGAGCCAAATCCTGCTCCGTTGCGAATTTCATCACCGTATCATACTCAGGGAATGACTGGAAGCCGTATTCACTCATAAAACGGCCGATTTTCAGGTTGTAGTTCTCAAATGGCTCAACTGCGTGCCATACTCCCCAGTAATGAACATCTCCCTCTGTAGATAGCGGATGCGCATGCTGGTTAATGTCCCCCGACAGCGATATAAGCGGTGAGGATGGCCAATATTGTGTTCCTGGCGCATAGGCTTCAACCGCATCAGGTAAAATGTCATGGAAAACCGCCTCGTAGTCCGCCCAAATGACAGCGCGCTGCTCCGATGTATATTCTTTTTTCCAGCCCCAGCCGCCCTTCTCATCAAATTGCGCCCAAGCTGAATCAATCTCGTTATTGCCGCACCACAATACGATGGAAGGATGATTGCGCAGCCGCTTCACATTCTCTTCTGCTTCCAAGCGAACATTTTCTAGAAAGGCCTCATCGCCAGGATACATGCTGCATGCGAACATAAAGTCCTGCCACACCAAGATGCCGTACTCATCACAAAGCTCATAGAACACCGACTGCTCATATATACCGCCGCCCCATACACGAAGCATGTTCATATTCGATTCCGCAGCAGAAACAATTTCATGTCTATATCGCTCATCTGTTACTTCTGTAATGAAGCTGTCATTAGGGATATGGTTTGCACCTTTCGCAAACACAGGAACGCCGTTAAGCTCAAAATAAAACGAGGCTCCTACCTCATCCTTGTCTCGCACCAATCGAATGGAGCGAAGACCAGTACGAACGGACTTTGCAGCTATCAACTCTTCATCCTTGCAAAGCTCTGCTGTAAATGTATATAAATGAGCATCGCCAAGTCCTCTGCTCCACCAAAGCTTTGGATTCTCGATATCAACAGGCAGTTGAATCACATTGATCCCTTGCTTTAAGTGCGCAGCCTGCTCCCAAGTTTGTCCCCCAGCACTTAACTTCACCAAGCCGTTCCATTCATGCTCCGACTCAATTTCCACATCTACCGTTAAGCTAGCTTTCGAAGCATTTACCTGATCCTGCTTCACATATACATCCGTAATTTTACTGTCGGACCAGCCCTCTAGTCTAGCTTCACGCCAAATACCGCTCGTAACGAATCGTGGACCCCAGTCCCAGCCATAATGATAAGGCGCTTTTCTTGCAAAAATACTTATCTTCTGAGCACCCAGTCCGCCAAGCTCTGATTGATCATTACTAGCTGGTAGATTATAGCCAAGCTTCTCGATCTTCGGCAAATCCTCTTGCACAGGGGAGCGGAATTTAATCAACAATACATTATCTTTGGCATTCACCATAGACGCTACATTTGCTTTCCATGTTCTGAACATATTGTCTGCTGACAATACATGATGGCCATTTACATAAACGTCTGCATACGTATCTAACCCATCGAATACGAGTTCAATAGTTGAAGCATTAAACAATTGATCATTTACGTCGAAATGAGTCTCGTATTCCCAATCTATTTTGTCAATCCATTGCAAATCATGTTCATTTGTTTTATAGAAAGGATCTTTGATGATGCCATTGCGCAGCAAATCCGTATGAACGCAGCCAGGCACGATGGCTTCCATCCATTCTTGCTCCTGACAAGCTTTGAATTTCCAATTACTTAGCACTAGTTGTGTTTCTCTCATTTTGTCCTCCTAAGAATATGTGTCTTCCTATCGCTTGTCATTCTTCTTTATCTACAGCTTTTTTCATGCTAAACAAGTCTGGAAGTTCATCCAGTGTCGTCACATTTGAATGATTGTAGATTTTTTTCAAAATCTCTTGGCTGTTATGTTTTCCATCGTTTAAATAATCGCCTTCCCAGGTGACAAACCAGCTCCAATTCGCACCATACGCTTTCATTAAGTCCGGATCAGGAATGGAACCATTTTCGGTCATTGCAACAAGTTTTTTATTGCTTACTAGAGCGACGAGATTATCAAAATAATTAATGGCGGGAGAATGATCTCCAGGGGCTGGATAACTATCTACACTAACGATATCCACTACGTCATCTCCTGGATACCATTCGGGCTGGACCGAATTCCAGATCCATATAAGATTGTTTAATTCATGCTTATTGGCCAGTCGATCGTATACTATTCGGTAAAGCTGCTTTGCCGGTTCAGGACCCTTTGCTCCCCACCAGAACCACCCGCCTTCCGCTTCATGAAGCGGTCTAAATAACACGGGCACATGGGCATCCTTTAATCTTTGAAGCTGCACGGCAATCGTATCGATATCAGCTAGCAGCAGCTTGTACTCCTCCGATTCAGTGTCACTCAAAGCTTTCTCCAAATCAAAGGTTACCGAATCAGCATAAAACCCCCGCCACCATTCTTTTCCCGGCTCGTCAATTATGCCGGTGGGAGCGTTCCAATGCCATAAGAAGGTTGTAATGCCGCCTTGCTTATGCCAGCCAATTGCTTTTTCCACTTCATACGAGATAGCTCCGTGCTCTGCTCTTGTTTTGGAATAATCGATTAAATCAAACCCGACCATCGCTGGTTCTTTACCGGTAATCTTCTCAATCCAAGAAACATTATCCAGTCCGGTTTGACCCGACAACATCGACTCGCCATAGTTTTCCACCAAATAATTCATTAGTTTTTTGGCTTCTGCAGAAGCATTCCCATTCACTAATTCACCAGAAACCTGATGTTTCGTTTCAGGCTGCGTCTTTTGCAGCTTAATATAGTCGATATCGTAATAACCCCAGCCTCGAGTCAGGCTAATCGTATTCGTGCCCTCTTGTAAAAGCAGCTTCCCTGCCTTGAGCTCCGTAAATTGATCATTTGGCTGTAAAACCAAATCGCCGTGGGGCTCATTATTCAATGAAATGCCAGCTACTTTATTGCCATTTGGCGCCCGGTAGCTGACCCAAACATTGTATAATATTGCCTTTGGAGCAACAACCTCAAACGATAACTGGTCCTGCTCATCCGTAAAATCAGTAACGAAGCCTGAGCCAGAGAAGCCCTCCGCTTCTTTGGAAACCATAGTACCTTGAAGCAGCCCGGACTCCGCTTCGTATTTCAAAAATGGTTCTACCTTGTTTGAGCTTGGCAGAACAGCCAATATAACGACTAAAGCGGCGCCTAGAAGCGCTAAGCTGACAGCCAACGCACTAATGACAACTCGCCTGCTCCTAAGGGCGGTCACCTGATAATCCCCACTTTCGCGAGACGGAAATTAGTGCCTGTGCATTCTGGTCGATTGCCATGAATGACTTCAAGCTCGAAGCGGTGACGGCCGCTCACCCAATCATCTCCGAAACAGCTTAAGCGATACCACCCATCATCCTGGACCCATGATGGCCTCTCCCGCTCCATCACTTGCCACTCCCCATCATCTATTCGGTATCGAAACTCAGCTGAGCTTCTCCCGAAGTCAAAGCCAAGAACGAGTCCTCTTCCCTCGAAGGAGAAGGACAACTCTGCTCCAATGGCCGATGTCTCGAGCACTTGATCGATCCACTCCAGGTGAGGCCATCTCCTTATGGCCCAAGAACCTCTCGTATGAATGTGATGAAAAGATAAGTCGAATACATCATCCCAGCATTGTGTATCCAGCGGCTTTGGTATCAAGTATGAAACCTGATCAGCCTCCACCGCGTGATCCGCGTACGGTAATTCCTTCTGGAGATAAGCAATTACGCTTTGCCCATAGCTCAAGCTTCCTCTGCTTGTCGGATGAAGACCATCTGGCAGCCATTCTTCAAAGCGCAGCTTGCCTTTCTTGACTTCCTCAAAAGCATACAAACCCATCCATACCGAGCTAAGATCATAATGCTCTGCTATCCGCTCAAATTCATTAATCGTATCCGGTACCAAGCCCTGTGTAATAGCGCTGTACATATTTTGCGAATACGTGTATACGATGACGATATCGCGCTGGCCATCAGCGAGCAATTGCCTTATTAATCCTTCGCGCGAGCGATTGCGCTTCAAGGTTGGCTCGCCTTCATCATTAACTGCATATTCAATAAAAACCAAATCGCAATTCGTATCGATTAAATCGCGTTTGGCGCGGAAAGCAGCTAAATCGCTGCCCGTTGCTCCAATCGCTGCATTTTCAACCGCGATACGCAGTTCCGGGTATTGCTCCGTGAACCAGGCAATGACTGCCTCCGGCCAGTTATGGCGCGGCCTTGCATCGGTAATCGAGCCTCCAATAAAGCCAACCGTCAAGCGTCCTTCTTGGATTCCGCGCCGCGTTCGATGCAGATTGCTTCGGTGATTCCAAATCGACAAAGTCATAAATGGCGTGCTCCTTGCACAAGTATTAGTCCTTGCGATGAATGGCATCCACCCGCTATTCTCGCAGCTGATAATTTTTCAAATCAGGCAGCTCATCCTTCGTTAACGAGAAAGGGTGATTATAAAATTTGATAAGCTGTTCCCTATCTGTAAACTTCTCGGCATATACACGGTGTCCATCCACAGTATTGTAGACAAAATTGCCATACCACGTGCAATTCCATGCCCAGAGTGCACGATCCTGCAGCATAAGATCTGGATCAGGAATCGGTCCATTTTCAGACAAAGCAATAATTTTGTTCATGCTTGTGTAAGCGAGTGCCTTCTCGAAACGATCAAGCTGCGACTCGTAATTTTGCTCAGGAGGATAAATATCTTCTCCAATAATATCGACGTACTCATCGCCCGGATACCAATCCGCATGCTGTCCATTCCATACCCAAATCAAATGGTTCAACTTATGCACGTTCGTCATTCGGTCATACATCAGCTTCCACAATTGAACGCAGGGCTCAGCCCCTTTGCTGCCCCACCAGAACCAGCCTCCCGAAGCCTCGTGCAGTGGTCTCCATAATACAGGCACCCCTGCATCCTGCAGCCGTTTCAGCTCGGAGGAAATCGCATCAATATTTCTGATCAGCAGCTTATAATCCTCTGACTCTTGATCACTCAACGCCTTCTGCACATCAAACGTCGTTGCTTTTGTATAGAAGCCGCTGCCCCACGTTCGGTCAGGGGCCAAATCAATTAAATCCTTAGGCGCATTCCAATGCCAGCAAAAAGTTACGATGCCGCCGCTTTGCCACCAATCAATCGCAATATCCGTATCGGAGCATGTGGCCCCGCGCTCTGTGCGCGAGGGTGAATAATTCATGAAATCAAAGCCATAAACAGCTGGGTATTTCCCAGTCACTTCATGCAATATTTCAAGCTCAGGTGTTGATACTACACCGATTTGCTGACCGGTCAATATGCGAGTTCCATAAATGTCGCATAAATAGGTCATCAGCCTTTTCGCCTGATCGTCTGCATTCGGGTTTATGAGCTTAGGTTCCACTATGAAACGGGATTGCTGCTTCACATTCAACATTTATGGTTTCTCTCCTTCTTTGACATTTCTTTTTGTATATCCTTACTTAACCTACTGCCTGCTACCCGATAATACCGCTCCGCTCCACACTTTCAACGAAATAACGCTGAACGACTAAGTACAAAATGATTAGCGGTATGATAGCAAGCAAAATACCCGTATCAATAATCATTGCCACATGGTTCGGATCAGCCTTAACGTTACCGCCTCCGGCCGCTACCCCCAGCAAACCTGGAAGCAACGCATTGGCTTGAGCTGACAATGTCGAAATCTTAATCGGCATAAGTGCGGATTCACTCATGAACAGCGAAGTGAAAAAGGTATCGTTATACTGCCAAACAAAGCAGAACAGCACAACAGTAATGATTGGCGGAATGGCGTTCGGCAGCATGATTTTCAAAAATGTTTTCACTCCGCCAGCGCCATCAATCAATGCTGCTTCCTCTATCTCTTTAGGCATTCCTTTAAAAAACTGGCGGAAAATATAAATGAACAGGCCCGCTTTTAATCCGATTGCCGTCGCAGACGTTATAATAGAAGGCCAATACGTATTGAGCAGATTAACGCCTTCCTTACCCGTCACGAGATGAATGACTCCGAGTATGTCAAAGCTTCTAAAATGAAGATACATCGGAACCATCAACGTGCTTGTCGGAACTAGAATCGTTAATATGACCAGAGCGAACAGCACATTGCTGCCTGGGAAGTTAAAACGGGCGAAGCCGTACCCAGCAAGCGCGCAGGAAGCTGTCGTTAGTAGCGTAGTCACAATAACAAAGACAAGCGTATTCCCTAGGAGAGGAAAGTAGTGTAAAATATCCATCGCCATTTTGATGTTGTCGAGCGTAAAGTGGACAGGCACCATATAAATCGTCGGATTGTAAATATCGACTTTGTCTTTGAAAGCAACAGAAAACTTCATAAGCAGCGGATAAATGATGATGTACGAGATGCCAATAACAAGCGCGTAACGAAAAATGGCGTACAACGTATCGATCGTCTTATTTTTCATTTTCTGCAGCCGATATTTATTGTCCTCGTTGCGAACAGCCTGTGAAGCCTCCATATGCAGCTTCCTCCTTTGTTAATCACTCAGTTGTAATGTACTTTTCTCGATAGCAGCACTCCGATAATGACCAAAACAACGCTTATAATCAACGTGTAAACCCAAGACATCGCTGCGCTTAGCCCAAAGTTTTGCGTGGTGAATGCCGTCGAGAAAATCATATCCGTAACTGCGCTGCCCGAGAATGAATCAATAATCGTATAGATGACATTGGTCAAAATGAGCGGGCTAACTAATGGAAATGTGATTTTCCAGAACGATTCATAGGCTGTAGCGCCTTCCATCTTAGCCACCTCATACATGGCACCTGGAACGGACTGCAAAGCAGCTAGAAAAATAAGAATTTGCACGCCAGAGCTTGTAATAATCTCATAGATTCTAGTAATCGCCTGAACGATGTAGTCTACGAACGATAGCGGCAATCCTATTTCACTAAGTATCATGACCATTGACATAATATTATAGGTGGAAGAAGCTTCACCCATTTCACTTACGACCGATGAATCGCCTACTAGATTAATAAGCCCCGCTGTTTCTGCAGCTGAAATCGCATTGGAAGCGAGTATGACAGGCAGGAAAAATATCGCTCTCGCGAGTATTCTGCCACGAAACTTCTGATTAAGCAGCGTAGCAGAGAAAAGGCTGAAAAATAATATCATCGGTACATTCAAAACCATTTCAGAAACGGATTGGGTCAAAATCCGATTGAAGGTAGCATCCACGAACAACGCTTCTTTAAAATTCGCCCAACCAACCGATTCCAATATAAACCCAGTCGGTTCCACCGTTAGCTTGCTGAAGCTGAATTTAATAGATTGGATAAGCGGTGTCGCAAACATAAATATGAAGCCCAGCAGCCATGGGAATATAAATGCTACGCCTAGAAGTGAGCGCTTGTGCCGCAAAGCTAACTTATAACCATTCATTAACGCTCACCTCCTACCCAATAGTTTTGAGCTTCAACTTTGTTTCCGTTAATGCTGACTTGATTATCTGTGTAATTGACAATAATCGATTTTCCATTGCTGTATTGCATCTCTACGACACCGTCTTGGTGGCGGATATGCTTCACCATTTGAGCATTTCTCACACCGGAGAGCACATCGTTTGCTTCCTTATACATCGACAGCGCTTGATCATACCAGTCTTTGTAATGGGTAGAGAACAGCTTGTCAAAATGAGTGAATTTCAGTTTAGACGATGGTTCATAGCTCCATGAAAAATGCGGCGCTGAGCCAAGCTCTACCGAACGAAGCAGCTGCTGCTGAATATCCTGCTCATCCTCTAAGTTAATCGCACCGCCGGCATAATCGACATATCCATGAATAACCATTTGATAAAATGGAACTTCCTCATCCGTTAGCACGAAGCCGCTGGATGACGTTGGCACATTTATAAGATGATCTGCGAATGGCCATACATAAGCATTTCCACCCGTAAGCATCGTTTGATCGACGCGCTCATCCACCTTGCTCAGCTCATCCTCAACGATTTTTTTAGCCGTTTCGCGTTGAATGACTCCGCTCGTACGGAAGTCCGAGCTCAGCACGCTGCCAAGGTCCCGCAGCGATATTCCCCTCATGCCAAGCGAATCATACTTCTTCATAAACGTATCAACGAAGTAGGGAAGCTTTGCCGGTGACAACAAATAATACGAGCCTAATAGCATATCCATTCGATTAAGCGCTCGGTTATAAGGATAAAGCTCTGCTTCCTCCCGTGTAACGAACCGCGATGCATCAGAGGATGGAACAAAACCTCCATCATCATGATAAATTTGCTGAAAGGCTACATCTGGGAACAACATCCCGCCGGATTGCTCCAGCTGATTCGCTAGCTTAATGAAGCTAGACTTGCTTCCGAGCTCGCTGTCCACTTTCAGCTTTACTGGTGTCTGATGATTGACGCCGTTGCCGAACCAGCCCGTGTAACGCATGAGCAATCGATCAATCCCATCCGACTTCAGTTGTCCAGCCATTTGTGAGGCTTGCTCAAAGGATGTCATGGAAACGACGGAGCTGTACGGTACACCAAGGAATGATTTCCGCTTGTCGACCGTTCCTAGAATATCCAAATAAAATGGAAGCTTTTCATCATCTTTTAATGGCTGAAGCTTGTTTTCAGCTACAAGCCTGTCACGATAAAGCTCCGCCATTCCTGAATAGCTCGCCTTATCGCCAAAGAGAAAGCTGTATCGAATTTGAATGTCGCCTTTATAAATCTCTTCACTCAACAGCTGGATTTCTTGAATCTTTGAGCCTGTGTAAAGCTCAAGCTCATCCTCTCCACGCAATGAGTAGCTGCTGTGAATATAATTGTAGGAATTTTTTTTACCGCTGATATCAGCAGCGATGCTGGCAACAGCATCACCTTCTTCAATCACCGCAAACCATGCTGCGCTTCCAGCCTTCATCCCAAATACCGGCATTCTAGCACTCTCGCTTACTTGACCGCGGCGGTAGCTGTTATCGTTCGGATCAAGGCCATATACTCTTTGTACGTATTGCTCTTCCTTTACCTTGCCGTTGTTTAGATGGATCAAGCTTCCGGTTCCATCCGGCACGAACATATATCCTTCGTTTTCCTTATCTGCAGCGCCAAAGAAATTAAGCATCTCGATGCTGCGAATTTGATAGCCTCCGCTTTCTTTGACCTGATTGACTGGAACGGATGCAACCAGTGAACCGCCATCAATGCGGTATTCCAAAGGAATAACGAAGTTTGGTTTGCTCGATTCGCCGCCGCCTGCAACGCCATTTTCCTCATTGTCGAAAGCAAGATCCTCATCGGAATAACCAGCCTTGACGAATGCCGCCGTCATTTTGCTCAATACAAGCGGCTTGGAAACCTGCGCATCTAGTCTCTCTAATACTTCCTTATTGTCCGCTTTCGGATAATAGCGCAATCCCACATATTTGGCCGTTGGCGCATCCAGCTTGGAGAGCACCTTCTCTTCCAATCGCACTTTGCTTATATACCTTGGCAAGGCATCCACGCCGATAGACGTATCGCCAATCGTATAAGTGATACGAATGCCGTTCTCAATGCTCTCAGCTGTAAACTGCTTATTTGCGATACTTTCCGTGAAGTTGGTGAATGTATCCAGCGTACCGATTGAATCCCGGAACAGTACCGTCAACTGAGAAGACAATATTTCCTTCTCGAAGCCCGATGCGATAGCATCCTCACTCCGATTGGGCGGATTGCTGTACCAGATTTGGCCTTGCAGTTTATCCCTCACAGCGACCTCTGTCGTTTCGGCGCTGTAGTATAACGATAATTCGGAATTGTCCGCTACAAGCTGCATGCCTGGCACACCTTTTGAAGAATCAGGCATTGCCTTAATTGCGGCTCCAGCTTCCAGCTCAGTTGTCATTTTCATATAAGCGGCTGCTTTAACGGCTTTAGCTCCACGACTGGTGAATAGCAATACGGAGCAGACCAAGATACAAATTGCTGCGGTACAGGCCAGCACCGCAACCAGCTTTTTACGATTTTTCACGGGTGCGGCCTCCTTTACGTACGGAAAATGATTTCACGATAAATATTGATAATAAAATCGATAATTTGCTGCATCATACTCAGCACGAGCGTCCCAAGAAATACGATAATGCCCATTACGATTACCGTCAGCAGCATCGTAATAATCGTTTTAAACGCCGTATATTGATGCACCGTCATCGTACCGACAAATAGAAGCGCTAGAAACCAAATGGTGGATATAGACATGACTAAATAATAAAAAGCTGTTTCTTCCTGTACCATAAACCGGCTCGCAATGGTCATGGGAACATAAAGAATGACCATAGGAACAAGCGCATAACCTGTCGCCATAACAATTTCTTTGAATTTACTTTCGCCATCCATTAAGGTTGTAATCGCCCAATTGGATATACACCAAAGGAAGAAAGGAAATACAATCGTAACGAGCTGAGTCAGGCTGTTCAAATGACGTGGATCATTATAGTTCACCAGAAAACCTGCAAACTGATTTTGTAAAATAACAGAAACGATGRCAAGCAGCAAAATAGCTAATGCGACCTTTACTTTTCCTTTGCCGTCATACTTCATATCCCAGAAGCCGTCAAAAGGATGAACGATTAAATGCAGCGGAAACTTGATGAAATCCTGTTTCATAGCGATCTGCCCTCCTTAGCGGTTTGCGATGCAAAGTCTGACATCGTAAGCTTCCTCTTTTTCATACGAGAGCTTACCAGCTTGAACGCAAGCCATGCAGCTGCTAGGACGATCAGCATTGTTAGAAAGGTTCCTGAATGTTCCTTCATTACTTCCCTGCGGTACCTTTTGTAAGCTACGGAATAACTATCGCGGTCCATGCCCAGCTTAAAATACTCAAGTGCTTCCCCGTTCTTCCGCTCCATCAGCAACGATTTGCCAATGCCTATATACGCAATATCGTAGTTGCTGTTTAACCGAAGCACTTCTTGCCAAACCGGTACCGCCAGCTTATCCTCACCGGTGTAATGCAGCTTCACAGCCTCGTTTACGCTGGCACCAAACTTCGTTGGCTCAAATACGACGATATTGCTTTTCCCACGATCAAGCACTAGTTGTTTTTCACCCAAATGCTCGACGGCAACCGGTATTTTAAACGTACCGATCTGATTCCCCTTACCGCCATACACATAGAGCAAATCGCCTTCATCATTGTAGGTAAATACTTTGCCTTGATTTCCGTCGAGCACGCTGTACATTCCGTTTTCGAGTACCTTCACATCAATCAGCTTGGAAGGACCCACAGCGCGCCTGAACAAAATATCCCCTAACACATCGAAGTATCCGAAGCGCTTCAGCACATCCTCACCTGATGGATTAAGTCTTTTTACTGGTTCCTTGGAGTCAGGATCGATGTTCGTTGCATATACAAATCCTTTGGCATCGATATCGATATTCGAAAACTCGGTTGGAATAAACAGCACCATTTGCGCTTTCTGTGCTTTGGTTGAAAGCAAGCGCCATATGACTTCCGTATAGTCCCGCTGCACTTTGTTTGTCCCTACATATCCGATAAACTGGCCTTTCTCATCAAACTGCATGATGCCTTCGTAGATGCCTTGCGCTACGACATAAACCCGTTTGGCTTTATCTACCGTTACCTTTAACGGAATAAATTTAAAATCACTTGCCAAAACATCAGATTTGGGCTGCTCGATTGTTCGAAGCAATTCACCGTCGCTCGATAACACGACAACTCGCCCGTTGTCCGTATCCGCAACATAAAGCTGCTCCTCCTCATCAACGAATAATCCCGACGGATTTTTAAACCCGATCTTTTCTCCGTCCTTTTCGTACTCGTTAATGATGTTTTTCACTTTCCACTGATCATCTAAAATAACGATTCGGCCATTGCCGCTGTCCACAATGTATATTAKCCCGCTTGCAGACACGACCATATCCTTTGGCTCTAAAAAGTCACCGATGCCGATATCAGCTCCGGATATGGAGAGTTTGGGTACATAAGCCGCCGGTGCTGGAACTGCTTCTTCCCAATAGTTATAGTTGTAGCTCTCATATGGCGTCGACGCTGCAGCCGCCGGTGCAGGCGCTGCGGTAATAAACAATAGGGAAGCCGCCGCGATGACGAGAAACCATTTTTTCGCTGACAAGTGCATTCCCCCCTTTTAATCTTTCATTCCAGAAGTCGCCATCGTTTCAATAATTCGGCTTTGCGAGAAAACGAACAGCGTAATCGGAACGCTCATCAGAATGAGTGCTACTGCTGCCGCTGCTCCTGCGCGAGCAATACCGCCTGCCACAACTTGATTCGCTGCAAAATGCAGCGATTTAAGCTGTTCGCTGTAAATGAAGCCATTCCCATCGCTGCCCCAAAGAATTTGGAAAAGCAAAATAATTAGCGTTAGCCATGCCGGTTTTACATTGGGCATTACGATGGTCCAGAAAATTCGATATTCGCTTGCTCCATCAATTTTTGCCGCCTCTAACAGCACATCAGGAATTTGCTCCATAAATTGCTTCATTAGATAGAGACCAAGCGAATAAGCAAAAGCTGGAATGATGACTGCCCAATACGTGTCGATCAAGCCTAACCATGACATGATCATATAGTTTGGAATAGCTGTYACGGCTGGCGTAAACATCAAGGATAAAACGACAATGCTGAACATGAAGCTTTTACCTGGAAACTTATGCTTGGCTAGCGGATAAGCAGCTGCCGACGCTAACAGTACATGTCCAATGATTCCCATGCCGGTAATGAAAACCGTGTTGAAAATATATCTTGAAAAAGGAACCCATGAATTGCCTAACAATGCGAATAAATCGATAAAGTTGTTCATGGTCGGGTTTCGAACAAATAATGTCGGAGGAAACATAAATATTTCATCCAACGGTTTAAAGGCATTATTGATCGCATAGATTAGCGGCACGATCATGAACGCACCGAACGCCGTAAGCAAAACAAAAAGCGAGAAGCTGCCCCAAAACGATCGATTTACCCGTTTCCTCGGGATTCGAAAGGAGAAGTTCATGAACTTATTCACCTACCCTGCGAAGAAGTTTTTGAACGATGAGATTCGATCCCACCATAATCATGAATAACACAGAAGCAATGGCAGAAGCGTAACCCATCTCAAAACGGGTAGTACCGAAATCGATTAAGTGAGTAACTATCGTCTCAGCTGCATAGTTGACGCTAGGGAATCCTGCGAGAGCGATCGAAACATCAGCCACTGCAAATGCCGTCGTAATCTGAATGACTGCCCCGAACATCAGCTGCGGCCGCATCGAAGGCAATGTAATGAACCAAAGCTCCTGCCAGCGATTCTTCACGCCATCGACTGCGCCAGCCTCATATAATGTTCGGTCAACGGTTTGCAAACCTGCAATAAAAGCAAGAAAACCCGTTCCAAGACTAAGCCAAAGCTGAACAAGAATGATGATCGGCAAAATGTATTCCTCTTTTTTCAACCATTGAAGCGGCTCCAAGATGATGCCCAGCTTCAATAAAAAACCGTTGGCGATTCCATAACGATCGCCAGAGAAAATCATCAGCCATATAAAATACACGTTTCCGGATATCGATGGCGCATAAAATACGAGAGTCATTATCGCTCTCAGCTTTGGAGACAGCTCATTAATAATCCATGCAAAAACAAAACATGCGATATAACTAATTGGTCCCGTTATTACAGCGAACAACAGCGTGTTCTTTACGGCAATGAGGAAAACATCATCATCTAGAAATAAGCGCGTATAATTCTGCCAGCCGACAAACTTTGGAAACTCCAGCATATTGAAGTACGTAAAGCTAAGCACCACCGAAACCAAAACCGGCAGTACTGTAAACACGGCGAACAAAACCATGTAAGGCGCCAGCAATATGTAGGAGTGTTTGTTTGCTTTCACTTCCCGCAGCTTCAGGTTCCACCAATTTTGCACGCTTGACCCTCCCTCCATTATTGCGGCAACCCGAACTCTTTTCGTTTCGTCGTAATTTCATCCTGCATATATTGGACATAGTCCATAATCGATTCGCGCGCCTGCACTTGACCAACAACCGTCTTATAGAAAGCATTAAACAAATGTCGGCCTGTGAAATATCCGCCTGGCACTTCCGGCACCCCTTGTACCCATTCAAATTGCGCCTTCAAGTTTTCGTAATCGGCAACCGGCCATGGCAAGCTGTCGAGTGCCTTGATATTGGCAGTCGGATAACGGGCTGCTGCGCCCATCAAACCTTCCATTTCACGACCAAACACCGTTTGTGTCGCTTCGCTGGTCCACCATTTCATGAACTCCCATGATGCTTCCTTGTCCTTCGCCTTCTTCATCATTACGACAGCGCTGCCTCCGCTTGGCACCTCACGATTAATGGAGCCATCCTTCTGGATGGTTCCCGGAACAGGAGCGAAGCCCCACATGCCGCGAATTTCTGGCGCAAATACAGAAAGCTGGTTATAGGTTGTATAATCTGCAATGCCGATTGGCATCTGCCCCGTACGGAAGCGATTGGAGAAATCATATTCCCGTTCTAATTTATAGTCGGTATAAAACTCCGTCCATTGCTTAAATGTTTCGATGCCGATGCGTGAATCCAGATCGGATTCTTTGCCATCATTGCGGTATAGCTGTCCACCATTCTGAAATAATAGTGCCGCATACATCGAGTTTGGCGGTATGTTTTGCCCTTGAACAGCAGCTTGTGCCACAACGGGCAAACCGAATTGCATATGATTTTTACTTAGAACGGCTAGTAAATTAGAAACTTCATCCCAAGTTTGCGGAATTTCCAGACCCAGCTGATCAAGCACATCCTTACGGTAAAAGAGCATGTTGAACGTTTGTGTTTCCGGCAACGCATAAACCCCGCCATCATAGCTGTATGGAACAACTGCGCTTGGACGGAAACGTTCCCTCACCTCTTCGAAATCAGCAAACTGTGTCAAATCAGTTGAAGCGTTGCGCATCGCAAAGTTAACAGGCAAATCATTTTCAATCTGCATGGCGATGTCGGGACCTTGGCCCGCCAGCGTTGCAGGCAGCAGTGTTCCCATGTTTACCAGCTTCAAGTTGACATTAATGCCGGTAACGGATGTAAAGGTTTCGTCAATCATCGCCTTCATCGTGTTGGCTTGATCCCGTCCGCTTCCGATCCATACGGTAATCGACCTTTGGTCGGCGTCCTCAGAAATATTTCCGATCTGATTGTAATCCGTAAAGAAAGAAGAAATAAAAGTTGCAGATTGATGCTTAAGATTCGCAGCGAAACCCATCCCTTTTTTAGGGAATTTCTTATCTGGTGAAGCGACATACAGCGCATCGATCTCAAGCGGCTGCTGCCTTGCTTGCTGAACCCAAGTTCCTAGTCCCCCTGTGTTTGTCTTGTAGGCTCCAAGCCTTCTCGGAATGGTATCCGGCTTCTCAACCATCTCATCCAATTGCAGTGACATCGTCTTTAGAAGAGCCTCTTGGTCACTGGATTGTCCTGATAATTTGACGAGCTGTGAGGCAATGGTTTTAAGACGTTCACTTTCTTCTTCAAAAACGTTAAGTATGTTGGGAACTTTTTTCTCAATCTGATAATCACGGTATTCATCGGGCTTTGTTCCCGTAATCATCAATATTTTGCGATACATTTCATTCAAATTATAAAGACTGCTTTCAACCTCACGAATGAGCGGGGCAAACTCGCCTAAACTTACCTCAAGCCTGAGTGTATGCTTTCCTTTTTCCAGGCGGTATAAATAAGGAGACTTTCCACCCATCACATCAAGCCGATAGGAGCTCTTATAACGAAACGCAACCTTTTCCATTTCCTTAAAAGGAATTTCACCGTCAATGGTTAATGTACGAGTTGAATAAATGCCTCTAACGAAGTTTTGCTGCGTTTTAAAGGCAATTTGGTAAAGCCCCGTTTCAGGGACATCAATTTCCCATTCCATCCATTGACCAGGAAGACGCCAATTCAAGCCGCCAATCGTATTTATTTTTATTTTTGAAGAGCTGTAAGGATATACTGCAGCACTTGAACGCTCGCTTAGCGGATACAAGGTTGGTGAAGACTTTGCTGTGGAAGCCTCGCCTTCAATCGTAATCAATTGGCCGCTCGTCTCCTTCATACCATCTGCTTCATACTGCTTAAGCAACTGTTCATAGGTTAGTGGAGCAGGCTGTTGAAATAGTTTCAATTGTTTAACGACCATCGGTTCCCGTGTAGATTCAAGCGTAATCGTATGTTTGCCCTGCGAAAAATAAAATAAGAAAGGTTCATTCTCGTAACCATCGGAATCTTGAAATGTTTTCTCGCTCCATCTCGGCTTCTCCACTTGCTTTGGTCTGAGATCATTGCCTTGATTGTCCTGAACAACTTGAGCTGCTTGATTATCCCAAACACGGTCAAACTGCAGGAAAGCAGCTTCTCTGAACGGACGTTTTCCGTCAATGAATAAATCCCGTTCAATCGCTGAGCTTTTTCCTTCAATGGGATAATAGAGCAAAGAAAGATTATAAAGACCCGCATCAGTCACATCAAATGACCATTCCACTTTGCCCGATTCACCTGTTAACAAGGAAGATCCGTCCATGCCCTCGTAGTTGTTAAGCTTCTCGAACTCAGCACCCTCTACATGGCTGTAATTGATTGCTTCTAATACGATTTCCCGCTCTGGACGGGCAGCCGCCTCATATTGCGAGACATATTCATGATATTTTTGTTCATTATAAGCAGAGATCTTCGTCGATCCGGATTGAACGGACTCCTCCGTCAGCGCATTATCCGAACTGCCGACTGCATGCACCTTAGGCACTGACGGAAGTACCATTAAAACTGCCAAAACAAAAGGGACTATCTTCTTTGCCACATTGGTTAGCCGCAAATTGCTTATCACCAGAGGTCCTCCTTACATGCATAAACGGTTTCTCCGTCCATAGGCGGGGAAGCTCACGTTTGATGGTGAAATATAAGCCCATATATCTTCTAGCATTTATTTTCCTCGTTCTCATACAATCGGGGGAAGTCATGAAAGACGTCCCCCGACCTGTACATTAAACCGCTGCCTTCAATTACTTAGAAAGCTTGGCTATGGACGCTTCTGCTTCCGGCTTATACTTCTCAGCAGTCGCAGTCACTGATTGATTATTTACGATAATATCTGTAACGAACTTCCCAGTAGGGAAATCAGGGAAAGCATCATCCAGCAAGATTTGGCCTGTGTTCGTAATATGATCACGCTGCATAGCTACATCTTCCTCGTGATTGTAGAGGCCTTCCAGCCACTCTTGGCTTGGGAATTCTTCCGTTTGAGTAATATCAAATGTTTCTTCGTAAATTTGGTAAACCAATTGTGCGTCTTTTACGCCTTTTGGAATAAATTTAGCCGCTTGTCCAGGGTTCGCATAAGTAACTTCTGGACTTCCTTGTGGCCCGTTCGGAATTGGCACAACACCGATATCGAACGTTAATTCACCAATATTCCACGCCGGTGCTTGGAACATCGCTACATCGCCGTCTTTAAACGTGTTGAATTCTTCATAATTCATTCTGTCGCCTGTTTTAATTTTCATAACGTTCTCAACGTTGTATAGACGGTTAACAAACTCTGCCGCTTCAATCGTTTTTGGATCAGTTAAGCCTTGAACGCCTGCTCCTTCGTCAACGATTTTGCCGCCATTTGCAGCCGTAAAGTTGCGGAAAATATCAATGGAAAAATATCAATGGA
>NZ_JBFTSN010000092.1:0-19056 GCF_056400045.1 Paenibacillus sp. 01L418 | reverse complement strand
TACTTGTTCTCTTCCCGGTTTACCGCACGGATTCGCCGCCTTAAGGATGCGATGCAGAAGGTAAGCTTCGGAAAGCTGCATACGAGGACTCAGGTTGAATCCCATGACGAGCTAGGCATCTTGGATACAAGTTTTAATAATATGGTCAGCGGGATACAATCGTTAATTGGCGAAGTTGAGCGGAGCGAGCGACTTAAGAAGGAAGCGGAGCTTAAGGCTTTCCATTATCAAATTAATCCCCATTTACTGTTTAACACGCTTAATTCGATTCAATGGAAAGCGAGACTGCAAGGAGCAGAAGAAATCCGTCAGATGCTGTATCACCTTACGATGGTGCTTGAGGGTAATTTGGATATCTCACAGGAGTTGATTTCTATGGAACGTGAGCTTCGGATGATTGATCATTTTTTGAAAATTCAAGAAGTGCGCTACGGTTCCACGTTCGAGTATGTGCTGGAATGCGAGGAGCATTTGAAACGCTATCTGATTCCTCGAATGACGCTGCAGCCATTGTTCGAAAATATTTTTTTCCATGGCTTCGAGGATGGCAAGGGTGTGATCCGTTTGACTGTACAGGAGAAAGGAAATCATTTATTGCTTAAGTTATCTGATAACGGAGCTGGCATTTCGCCAGATAAGCTAAAGCTTTTATTGTTGACCAATATGACGAATCGCAAGGGCCGAGGAGGACTTGGGGTGCAAAATGCCGATCAGAAATTCAAACTGCATTTTGGCCTGCAGTATGGGTTAACCGTACAATCGATTCAGGGTGAAGGGACTACGATCATCATTGAATGGCCCAAAAAGGAGGATAACCTGCATGGAAGCAACCAAGATGATTAAGGTGTTAATCGCAGATGACGAAAGTATTGTCCGCAAAGGACTTCGCTCAACCGTTCCTTGGGATAAATATGGAATGGAAGTGGTCGCTGACGCTCCAAACGGCCGCAAAGCCTGGGATGCTTTTCTTGAACATCAGCCTGAAGTTCTCATAACAGATATTGTCATGCCCGAGATGGATGGCATCGAATTATCACGGAAAGTAAAGGAGAAGGCTCCTCATACAAAAATAATTTTACTCAGCTGCCACCGGGATTTTGAATACGCGCAGCAGGGCATGAAGCTGGGCGCATCAGGTTATCTGCTCAAAACCGCCTTCGAGGACGAAGAGCTGGAAGGAATGCTGGCGAAGTTCCAGATTGAACTGGGGGCGGCTTCGGAATCCGCGGTGCCTGAAGAAAATGGCATTGATCAAGGAGAACGCTTGAGTACCCTGTTGTACGCTTGGTTGAATGGACATAACCATAAATTTATTGGCGAGATGGAGAAACGCACTCGCGAGGAGTGGTCTTTCCATGGCGAGCCTGTCTATATCTATTTGGTCAAGACTTCAGGCTGCGAGTCATCCTGGCTTGATCTATTGAAGAGAGTGACATACGAGGATCAAAAAATTTGTGAAGGGACGATTATTCCTTATGGGGAGGAACGGTGCTACTGTATCGTCCCGCAATCTAAATTAAATGTCTTGGACATGCTGCTGGTGGAGCAAAAGAGCAAGAATACGAAGCTGCAGTGGGCCAAAAGAGGGCCGCTCATGCATGCGGATGAACGACTTCAAGCATGGTCAGCGCTTCATAAAGAAGCAGAACTGGAGAAAGCCCACAGCGTATCCGCGGTGGATTGGCCAGAGGCAATTTGGCGAGCAGTTAACTTGCTGCATGATAACCCAGCGGCAGATTGGTCAGTCAGCGACGTGGCCAAACAGGTCGGCCTTAGCCGCAGCCATTTCTCGATCCTGTTCAAAAAAGCAGTAGGAGACAGCTTTGTCGCCTATCAGTATAAACGCAAGCTGAAATTGGCATATGTGTTATTGAAAGAAACGACGCTTACGATGCAGGACATAGCCGAGCGTACAGGGCTTGGCGATAGCAAATATTTCAGTAAATGGTTCAAGCGCTGCACGGGGCAAACGCCCAGCTACTACCGTACCCAACAAAAAGGCAGTACGCTCCAAACAGATGTGCACCTTCCCAAGTAAATCGAACAAAACCACACCAACATTCGAATGTTTAACGGTTTTGTAGCGCTTTCATTTTTATTAAGATGAAAGCAGTTCAATTACGAAGTACTACACGGATAGGGGAGCTGCCAGAATGAAGAACAAAATTTCTCTTATTATTGTTACGACGGTTATGACTGTGACAATGCTTACAGCATGTTCAGGTAATAACGAAAGTACAAATGGCACGACAGCGAAGCCTGATAATGAAAAAGGTTCTACAGCTTTGAAAACGCTTCGATTCGCCACATGGGATACTGGGGATGCGCTCAAGATTGAGCAGGATATCGCTAAGAAGTTCGAAGCCAATCATCCTGGCACGAAGATTCAGGTAGAGGCTTACGCAGATGGATTTGACCAAAAGCTGGCTGCAGGCTTCGGGGCTACAAATCCTCCCGATGTCATGTACATGTGGGATTTTCCAACCTATCACCAGTCGCTTGAGCCGCTTAACAGCTATGCAGACAGTGATGCGGACCTGAAAAAGGATGACTTCTACAGCGGCCTATTTAATTACGCGACAATTGACAACAACCTTTATGGCATTCCGGCAGGCTTCACGACACGTGTTGTGTACTACAACAAGAAAATGTTTGATGATGCGAAGATTCCTTATCCGAAGGATGGCTGGACATGGGATGAGTTTCAAGAAATCTCCAAGCAACTGACGGACAAAACAAAGAAGCAATATGGCTTCGGAGTTCGAGCTGAGAATGACACTTATGATCTGCAAGGGTTTGTATGGAGCAATGGCAGTTCCTATATATCGGATGACGGTAAAACAATAGAAGGTTACATGAACAGCAGCGAAACAGCAGGTGTGATTCAAATGTTTGGCGACATGTTAAAGAACGGCTCTGCCGTGCTTGCAGGTGGTAAAGGTCAACAAAGCGGCGAGGATATTTTTAAAGCTGGCAAAATTGCTATGTGGGAGAGCGGAATTTGGCCGCTCGAATCTTTCAAGCAAGCTGGCATTGATGTAGGCACCGTGGAGATGCCAGCATTTCCAGGCAAGCAAGTTAAAGGCGTTGTCGCAGAATCTGCGCTGTCCATTGCGAAGGATTCCAAGCAAAAGGATTTGGCTTGGGAATTTATCAAATATTATGTATCGAATGAAGCGATCAAGATGCGCGTAGCTGATTTGCCAGTAAGATTAAGCGTCGTGGAAGAGCTCAAAAAAGATCAAGATCCTCTGTACAAGCCGTACTATACGATGCTTGAACGTTCTGATAATACACCGGCTTTCCTGCTTAGCGCAAAGTGGAATGAAGTGAATAGACAGCTTTCCGCGGCAGTAGAAGCAGTTATGCATGGCAGTAATGCGCAGGAAGCATTGAATCAAGCCGTAAAAGATAGCGAGCGTTACTTGAAATAACATTATAGATGCAGAAAGAAGGTTAGGAGATGGCTCAGACCTACCCACAGACAGCAGGAAAACATTCAGCCAGCCTGAAACGCAGATGGGGTGGGGCTGTGCCCTACCTCTTCATTTTTCCATGGATCTTTGGATTCCTCGTTTTCACTTTGGGACCGTTGTTGTTTTCACTTATTATTTCTTTTTTTGATTGGCCGATCGTGGGCAAGGTGCAATTTATTGGATTTGGCAATTATGTAGAAATGTTTACGGATGATCCGTTGTTTTGGAAGTCATTCGGCGTCACGATTAAGTTTGCAGCGCTATTTGTTCCGCTCAATATTGCAGTTGGGTTGGGACTTGCGATTCTTCTTAACCAGAAGACACGGGGCAGCGCGATTTTTCGAACAGCATTTTATTTGCCTTCTGTCATCTCAGGTGTAGCTTTAGCAATGATCTGGTCTTGGGTGTACAGCGGTGATTATGGCATATTGAATTATTTTCTGTCACTCGTCGGTGTACAAGGCCCGGACTGGCTGAATGAAACACAGTGGTCTCTTGTGGCCATGGTTGTCGCAAGCCTATGGGGACAAGGCGCAATGATGCTCGTCTTTCTCGCTGGGCTCAAGGGAATTCCAAAGGATCTTTATGAATCCGCATCAATTGATGGGGCAGGTATGATCAGGCAGTTCATCAGCGTAACGATTCCGCTGCTAACACCGACGATTTTGTTCAACCTAATTACTTCTATTATAGCGGCATTTCAACAGCTCACTCTCGCGTTATTGCTCACGGGCGGAGGCCCTATGAAATCTACGTACTTCTATGCGATGTACATGTATGAGAATGCGTTCAAGTTTTTCAAAATGGGTTACTCTGCTGCAAACGCATGGTTTATGTTTCTTATTGTGCTCACATTGACTTTTTTTGTATTCAAGTCGTCAGAGGCTTGGGTGTTCTATGAAGGCGAAATGAAACGTTTGCCGGAGAAGAAATTGAAGTCCAGTGGAAAGGGGAGATCCGTATGAGGCGGATCATCGTTTATACGCTGCTGATCTTCTGCTCGCTGATGTTCGCTGCCCCGTTATTTTGGGCGGTGACGACCGCTCTAAAGTCGCAGACGGAGCTGTATCTGTTTCCACCCAAATGGATTCCTTCGGTTTGGAAATTCAGCAACTTCGCCAATGCGTGGACGACACAGCCTTTTAACTTATTTCTGAAAAATACGCTAATCGTAACTTCGTTGTCTACGATTGGCCAGTTGATATCCTGTACTCTAGTAGCTTACGGGTTCGCGAGATTTGATTTTAAGGGACGCAATCTACTTTTCCTAGTTGTACTAGCGACGATGATGGTTCCTTGGGAAGTGACAATGATTCCGCAGTATATGGAGTTCAACTATTTGGGATGGATTAATACGCTTAAACCGCTTATCGTACCTTCTTGGTTCGGTTCAGCTTACTTCATTTTCCTTCTGAGGCAGTTTATTCTTACGATTCCGCGTGAGCTTGATGAGGCGGCAACTATAGATGGGGCGAGCAAATTTGGAATTCTTGTGCGGATTATAGTGCCGCTTATGGGACCTTCGCTCATTTTAGTCGCTGTGTTTCAAATTATGAGCTGCTGGAATGATTATCTGGGGCCGCTTATTTTCCTTAATGATCAGTCGAAGTACACACTGACGCTCGGATTAGCACAGTTCAAGGGCATGTTCGGCGTCGATATGCAGTCGATTATGGCGATTACTTGTCTCATCTCGATTCCTCCGCTCGCTGTATTTTTTTTCGCACAGCGTTATATTGTCGGTGGAATAGCAGGTACGGGGATTAAGGGATAGGCTGCATGAATAGATAGAGTGATAGAGATAGGTTTAGGAGAGGAGCGGCATCGATGCGAAACGAGAAAATAGAACGCGATTGGGATAACCTTGCCATACTTGCACGTGGACGTGCGAAAAGCCGATCATATTTCATCCCGTATTCCGATCGTGCTGGAGCTTTGAGCTATGACCGAGGGAGCTCCCCTTGGTTCCGCTCATTAAATGGCAGTTGGAAGTTTCATTATGCGAAGGGGCCTGAGTGGGCACCGGATGGATTTTATGAAGACCATTATGATACATCTAGCTGGGATGATATTCAGGTTCCAAGTCATTGGCAGCTGAAAGGTTATGGAAGTCCGCATTATACAGACTTGTATTATCCATTCCCTGTTGATCCGCCTCATGTACCGAATGATAATCCAACAGGCAGCTATATACGAGAATTCGAGCTGCCTGCACATTGGAATGGAAGAAAGCTTGCCGTCAAGTTCGATGGCGTAGATAGTGCCTTTCATTTGTGGGTTAATGGGACATTCGTGGGATACAGCCAAGGAAGCCGATTGACATCAGAGTTTGATTTGACGCCTTATGCGAAGACGGGTATCAACCGTCTAGCTGTTCGTGTATACCAGTGGTCGGACGGCAGCTACTTGGAAGATCAGGATATGTGGTATATGAGCGGTATTTTTCGAGATGTATATTTGATTTCGGAGCCATCAGCGGTTCGTATTGTGGACTACCGAGTCGTTACCGATTTGGATAGTGAATACTGCGATGCGATGTTATCGGTACAGGTGGAACTGAGTGGTGAGGATCTGCAAGGTGAAGTTCGGCTGGAGCTGCTTGGCCCTGAAGGTGCATTTGTTTGTTCAGCGATGAATCCAATTGCTTCTGCTGATGGTCAGACTTTCGTAGCAAGTTTCGCCATTCCAATTGTGAAGCCAGCCCTTTGGAGTGCGGAAGCTCCTGCTTTGTATCATCTGACAATTAGTATTGTGGATCAGAATGCACAAATGATCGAGACCGTTGCTCAGCGGGTGGGCTTCAGGAAGATAGAAGTAAAGAACGGCCAATTTCTGGTGAATGGCAAAGCCATTTTGCTCAAAGGCGTAAATCGTCATGACCATCACCCTGATACGGGACGAACAGTCACCCTATCGACGATGATCCAAGATGTGAAAATGATGAAACAGCATAACATTAATGCGGTTAGAACGGCACATTATCCGAATGATCCGAGATTTTATGATATTTGTGATGAATACGGTTTGTATGTTATGGAAGAAACGGACTTAGAGACACATGGCTTCGAGCTTTTGGGCAATATTGCTAAGCTAAGCGATGACCCAGCATGGCAGGAAGCGTATGTGGAGCGGATGAGGCGTATGGTAGAGAGGGATAAGAATCATCCTTCCATTCTGTTCTGGTCGCTCGGCAACGAGTCTGGCTTTGGCTGCAACTTCCGGGCAATGTCGGAATGGTGCAAACAAAACGATCCGACCCGCCTTATTCACTATGAAGAGGATCGTGAAGCAGAAGTGTGCGATATCGTGAGCACGATGTATTCCTCCGTAGAGAAGATGGAAGGTTTTGGTCAGCTGGTTGATCATCCTAAGCCGCATATCCTATGTGAATTCGCTCATGCGATGGGGAATGGTCCAGGCGGTCTCAAACCTTATTTTGATACCTTTGATGCTCATCGAAGATTGCAGGGCGGCTTCGTATGGGAATGGATCGATCACGGCATTCGCAGGAAAACAGCCGATGGCAAAGTTGATTATGCTTATGGTGGTGACTATGGCGATGTTCCTAACAACAGCAATTTTGTTATTGATGGCCTTGTTCGACCAGATCGAACGCCTTCACCCGGACTCATTGAATATAAGAAGATTATCGAGCCTGTCAGAGTCGACTATATAAATAATGATCGTATACGAATTACGAATCGGTATGACTTCCTAACGCTGGATCATCTATATGCAGATTGGAATGTGACAGTAGAAGGACGGATTGTCCAAAGTGGTGTACTTTCGCTGCCTAGGATAACACCCGGTGAAAGTGCAGAGCTTCGTATTCCTATGCGAAATGATTCGCAGTTGTCCTTATCCGTGGAGGGGGCGGAGCGCTGGCTGAATATCGGCTTCTCGCTTGCAGCATCCTGCATGTGGGGAGAGAGAGGGCATGAGATCGCATGGGCGCAGTTTGCCATTGAACCTGCGCGGAGCTGCTCAACAACCCGAGCTGTCGGGGATTATGCCAATGAAGGATTGACTTTGGCAGCAGCCGTAAGTTTACCTATTCCTAGCTTATCGTGCATGGAGGATGGACGACAGATTAGCATGGGGAACGATTATTTCAATTTGATATTCGATTCACGGCAATCAGGGATCAGCTCACTCCGAATAAACGGACAAGAGTTAATAAATAAAGGGCCGCGTCTCAACTTCTGGCGAGCCCCGATTGACAACGATATGTATGTCCTGCCCGATTGGCGCAAGGCGCATCTCGATAAGCTGACGGAACGAATCGATGATTGCCATTGGGAGCGATTGAATGAAGGGACGATTCGGATCAGCTGGTCCTCCCGAATTGCTCCGCCTGTCTATGATTGGGGCTTCCGCTGTGAAACGACTTACACTGTAACAGGCACAGGCTTAATCATGATTGATGTGCATGGCGTACCTGAAGGGAAGCCGCCTGCTATGCTTCCTAAGATTGGATTTCAATTGGAAATGCCGTCAGAAATGGATAATGTCAAATGGTATGGCCGTGGTCCGGGAGAAAATTATTCCGACAGCAAAGAAGCAGGAAGATTTGGTGTGTATACAAATTCAGTTGATGAACTATTTACCCCATATATCTATCCACAAGAGAACGGGAATCGTATGGATGTTCGCTTTGTATCTATTACAGATAGCAGTGGAATTGGGCTGCTGGCGACAGGTGTAAAGGCGCTTGAGTTCAGCGCTCGACGTTATACGGATGGCGACTTAGAAGCAGCGCAGCATGCGAGTGATCTTGTTCCGCGGGATTTTATTACACTTAATTTGGATTATCGCCAGAATGGTCTTGGCAGCAATAGCTGTGGACCTTCTCAATCACTGGAAAACAAAGTTGCGGCAGAGGAATTCCGTTTCAGACTGCTGCTGAAGCCTTATCTTTCAGAAGATACGGCTCCCGAGAGGCTCAGCCATCACATGAGACAGGAAGCGAATCTACTACAACAGGAGGAGAAATGATGATGCTTCATACACAAGACATGCTTAATCTATCGGGAAAAGTAGCCGTAATCACCGGAGGCGCCTCTGGAATTGGACTTGCGACAGCTGAACTTCTTGCCAGCTTCGGTGCAGCAGCTATCCTTATTGACATTAATGAGGCGATGGGTGAGCAGGCGGTTAAAGGAATAAGGGAAAAGGGAGGCCAAGCGAGCTTTCAGCGCTGCGATGTGACCTCTTCAGCAGATTGCCAGCGTGCAGCAGCAGAAATTGATTCTGCTCATGGCCGAGTAGATATCTTGTTCAACAATGCTGGCGTTATTCGTCGCAAGACTGTCGTGGAGCTGGAAGAACGCGACTGGGATCTCGTTTTGGATGTTTCCTTGAAGGGTGTCTATCTGCTCTCCAAATATATCATTCCTATCATGGAACGCAGCGGTGGAGGAAGTATCATTAATTCGGGTTCGGGCTGGGGTCTAAAAGGCGGAGATCGGGCTGCAGCTTATTGCGCAGCCAAGGCTGGTGTCGTGAATTTGACGAGGGCGATGGCTATCGATCACGGAATCGCCAATATACGTGTGAACTGCGTTTCACCTGGCGATACGGATACTCCTCTCCTGCGCGATGAAGCAAAGCAGCTGCAGCAGGACGAGGCAGCATTCCTTGTCGCCTCTGCCAGCGGTCGTCCGCTTGAAAGGCTTGGAACGCCGCGTGATATTGCGAATGCGGTTCTGTTCTTAGCAAGCGATATGTCTTCTTGGGTAACAGGAAGCGTGCTCGTTGTGGATGGCGGCGGTATTGCTTAAGAACGAACGGCTACAGGATACAACTAATTCTGACAACGATGAATGGAGGCGTTTATTTTGCCTAAGAACAGAACGTATGCCCATCCTTATATACCGAATACGGTACCTGAAGTTCGCGAAGCGATGCTGAAGGAAATTGGACTCACCTCGATGGACCAGCTTCACGAAGGCATACCAGAGAGCTTAAAGCTGAATCATGAGATGAACCTTCCTCCAGCGATGACGGAATATGAGCTGCGCCGTCATATCGATGGCCTGCTTGCAAAAAATAAGCATGGTGCAGCTTATCTGAATTTTTTAGGAGCAGGCTGCTGGCAACATTTTATTCCAGCTGTCTGTGATGAGATCAATCAGCGTTCCGAATTTGTAACGGCTTATGCAGGTGAACCCTATGAAGATCATGGACGCTTCCAAACGTTGTTTGAGTATCAAAGTTTGATGGCTGAGCTAGTGGATATGGATGTCGTAAACGTCCCTACTTTTGACTGGGCGCAAGCTGCATCAACTTCGATTCGGATGGCAGGGCGTATGACAGGGCGCAAAGTTGCCTTGCTTCCAAGGTCGGTTGATCCTGACAAAGTGATGATCATCAACAATTATTGCACGCCTGTGATGGAGCTTCGATTCGTTGAAATCGACGAGGCAACGGGCAAAATGAGCTTAGATGATTTGCGCAGCAAGCTATCGAGCGATATCGCTGCGGTTTACTTCGAGAATCCTGGTTATCTAGGTATTATCGAAGACCAAGGGCATGAAATATCAGAGCTTGTGCATTCGGTAGATGCGATTTCGATCGTTGGTGTTGATCCCATCTCCCTTGGCGTTCTTCAGCCGCCTAGCCAGTACGGSGCTGATATCGTATGCGGAGATTTGCAGCCTCTTGGAATGCACATGAATTATGGCGGGGGGCAAGCCGGTTTTATTGCGACCCGTGATGAAGAGAAGTATGTCATGGAGTATCCATCAAGATTGTTCGGCATTGTGCCTACTGAGGTAGAAGGCGAGTATGGCTTTGGCGATGTGGCATATGAGCGAACTTCCTTTGCGCTGCGTGAGAAAGGGAAGGAATCTGTTGGCACCCAAACTGCATTGTGGGGAATAACAGCTGGCGTCTATTTGTCCTTGCTTGGACCGACCGGCATGCAAGAGGTCGGAGAGACGATCATGCAGAAGTCGCAATATGCAGCGAAGAAGCTCTCAGCTATTCCAGGCGTTTCTCTTCGATTCGGAGAAGCAGCCTTCTTTAAAGAGTTTGTTGTTGATTTTAATCATACTGGTTTAACGGTCGCTCAGATAAACGCTCAGCTTTTGGAAGCAGGAATTTTTGGAGGCAAAGATTTGTCGGCTGCATTCCCGCAGTGGGGACAAACTGCACTGTACTGCGTGACGGAAATTCATTCGCAGCTTGATCTAGATCGACTGGCAGACACGATTCAAACGATCGTTCGCAAATGAGGTTTGACTTATACAGAGGAAGGACGAAAGCGCCATGAAACGAATTCGCAGGGACCATAAAGTCCGAAATTTCCATCAAGCCAAATGGGATGAGCCGATCATATTTGAACTCCATCGTCAGGGCGAGCGAGGTGTCATTCCGCCTGGAACTGAGGCTGGGATTGTAGCTGAGGTAGGAGATGGTACCCAGCGCATACCTGCATCCATGCGTCGCAGCAATGTGCCAGGGCTTCCCGAGATTGGTCAAGCAAAAGTACTTCGCCATTATTTGCGCCTCTCGCAAGAGACACTGGGCTCCGATTTGAACGTTGAGATCGGTCAAGGTACTTGTACGATGAAATATATTCCGCGCATTAACGAAATGCTGATCCGCACGCCGCATATGACGGAGCTCCATCCGTTGCAGGATGCAGGTTCTGTTCAAGGCATTTTAGAAATTTTCTATAAAATGGACCTGGCCATGCGTGAAATTAGCGGAATGGATGCCTTCTCGTTTCAGCCAAGCAGCGGGACGCAGGCTTTGCTCGCGATGGCTTCCATCGTTCGTGCATACCATGATTCGCGGGGCGAAGGAGATCAGCGGGATGAAATCATTACGACGATTTTCTCCCACCCATCTCAAGCTGCAACAGCTGCAGTTAAAGGCTACAAAATCATTACGCTTCATCCGGATGAAGACGGATTCCCTGATTTGGAGAAGCTGAGAAATGCGATATCTGAGCGGACCGCTGGATTTGTCGTAGCAAATCCGGAAGATACCGGTATTTTCAATCACCGTATTCGCGAGTTCACCGATTTGGTTCATGAAGCGGGCGGCATTTGCTTCTATGATCAAGCTAATGCTAATGGTTTGCTCGGTATAACCAGAGCGAAGGAAGCTGGCTTTGATATGTGTTTCTTCAACTTGCACAAAACCTTTGCTGCTCCTCATATGTGCGGCGGTCCAGCTACAGGTGCGCTAGGCGTGAGCGAAGCGCTTAAACCTTTCTTGCCGGGGCCGCTCGTTGATTATGTTGATGGCCAGTATGTATTAGCGAATCAGTCAGAAAGCAGTATTGGCAAAGTGCGCAGCTTCCATGGTGTTGCCCAAACGGTGCTTCGTTCTTATGCTTGGATCATGAGTTTAGGTCCAGATGGACTAAAGGATGTTGCACAGACTGCAGTTCTTAACAATAACTATCTTTATCACAAAATACTGCAAATACGCGGAGCAAGTGCACCCTACATCAAAGGTCGCCGCCTAGAGCAGGTTCGTTACAGCTGGAAGCAGCTTACCGAGGAAACGGGTGTCACAACCGAGGATATTACTCGTCGGATGTGCGATTTTGGCCTCCATTATTGGACTTCCCATCATCCGTATATCGTGAAGCAGCCATTCACCTTAGAGCCGACAGAGTCCTATTCCAAAGAAGATTTGGACGAATACATTCACGCGCTGGAGCATATCTCGAACGAAGCTTATACGCAGCCGGAAATTGTGAAATCAGCTCCCCATAGCAGCACCGTACACCGAAATGATGAATCATCCCTCGATGATCCGAAGCAATGGTGCATTACGTGGCGGGCTTATTTAAAAAAGACGCAACCCGAATAAAAATTTCTAATTAATGACAACTAATATTTTTGAAAAAATCCGATGTCTTTCAAAAAGACGTCGGATTTCTTTTTTATAATGCGTATTGTGAAGAAGGAAGATGCGTTAGTTGTTCAATAGCGTTCCATACATTATTTTGCCAAGCTGCCAGCTGATTGTTTTTCTTTCCACATCATCGTAATGACAAGGCCAATCAACATGATGACAGCAGCAAAGAGATAAGGATAGTTGATGTTTACATCAAATAATATTCCGCCAAGCGCAGGTCCGACGATATTGCCTAGGCTAGTATAGGTGGAATTCATTCCAGCGATAAAGCCTTGTTCTTTCTCGGCTGTTTTGGATAAATAGGTCGTTAATGCTGGCCGCAGTAGGTCAAATGCGAGAAAGATAAAGGACGTGACTATCAAAACAGCTAAAAAGCCGGAGATCATGGTGGATACTACTGCAAAAAATACGCCAGCAATCAAGCATATTTGGATAAGTTTTTTCTCACCGAGTTTATCCACCATCTTACCAAACATAAAGACCTGAACGACAACGCCGAAGATTGCACTAATTGTAATAACGGCTGCAATATCTTGAGGAGTGAAACCAAATTTATGATCAGAAAAAAGACTGAATACTGTTTCATACGCTGATAAGCCAAAGGCCAGTACAAACACAATTATAAAGGCGATAATGTATTGTGGTTGAATCGATCGTTTCAAATCAGATACAAAGTTGGTCCCTTTTTTGAGCTGACTAATTTCCAGAAGTTCCTGTTTGGATAGCGGTTCTTTTAAAATAAACAGGGATGAAATACAGGTTATTAATGCGAATCCAGCTGCAAAGTAGAATGGGGCGCGCACGCCCAGCTCAGCAATAAAACCTCCGATGCCAGGACCAATAATAAAACCGATACTAATCGCGGCAGAAATATAACCCATCGCTTTGGGCCTTTCCTCCACAGAGGTAATATCAGCAACAAAAGCGGTTACGGCGGGCATAATAAATGCACCACTAATACCTCCTAAAATTCTGGAAAAGTAAAGAACGGATACATGTGTGCCAAGTCCAAAGATTACCTCTGATATGCTGAAGAGGAATAAGCCGATAACGATCATTTTCTTCCTGCCGAAAGTGTCAATCCACCGTCCTGCAAGGGGAGACATGAGTAATTGCGCAAACGCAAAGGCCGCCATTAGATAACCCATCGATTGGCCTGATAAATGCATAATATTCATAAAGGATGGCATAACCGGGACGATTAGTCCCACGCCTAGAAAAACAATGAATATATTACTTAGTAGGATAAATAAGACGGTTTTTTGTTCTTTCAATGGTTTCTTCATGAAGTAATACCTCTTTCTGTAAAATCATAGCTGTGAAATACCTCTCCAAAATACAGTCCATGAGGCATTTAATTTATCCTGTAGACGTTTTTCATTATTCCCATAAGCAAGCTCTAACATCATGGAATCAACAACACCTAAGAAAGCAAGCGTAGGGATGGAGGCTATATCTTCCCTAATGGCTTTCGCCGCGATCCAATCATGAAATTTGCCTTCGAGTACGGTTTGAATCTTATTTTCCGAGTCGAATACTTCCTCATTAATGGCTGGCGCCAAATGGAGAGGCGGAAAAAAAGACATACGCAGCCAAAACTTCAACTGCTCGCTCTGTTGAAACAAATCAATGACTAATTGCAGGTATCCAAATAAATCCTCTTTAGGGTTTTGGGTACCCACTTTACTCAAATAGTTTAGCTTCGATGAGACCTCTGCTTCTTTAGCATCTTGTAATACTTGTAGAAATAGATCATCTTTTCCTTTGAAATGAGCATAGAGAGACTGTTTTTTCATTCCGACATTGTCGGCAATTTGAGACAGAGATGCACCCTCATACCCATGAATTGTGAAAAACTTTAAAGCAATGTCTTTAATTTCTTGGCTTTTCAATAAGATCACCTCACATTAACGAACGTTCGTCAGTTATATTATCAAAAATTTTTTTCTTATGCAAATGAAAATTGCTTTGGCAGGCTAAAAAAGCTGGTTTTGAATATAATAAGCTTATCTTCTTCTAAAGGATTGACAATCCGCTTCGTAGTAACTACAATGGTTACAACGGTGGTGATGCTAAGTGAAACAAATTAGTAGCAGATTTTCCATTGCTGTCCACATCCTTTCTCTAATCGCCGTTAGCTCCAATGATTGTACGGGCGATTATATTGCAGGCAGCGTGAATACGAATCCTGTCATTATCCGCAGAATTATGGGGATGCTCAAGAAGGCAGGCTTGGTAGATATTCGACCAGGAGTCGGAGGCGCTTCCTTGCTGAGAGATCGGGATGAGATCACACTTTTGGACGTTTACCGTGCCGTGGAAGTCATTGAGGATGGTCAATTGTTTAATTTTCATGATAATCCGAACCCAAAGTGTCCGGTTGGCCGAAATATTGAAGCAGCTCTTCGTTTGGAAATGAAGGAAGCTCAATCTGCAATGGAACAAAGGCTAGCTCAAGTAAACTTAAGCCAGCTCGCAGCTCATTTTGTGTAACAAAAAAGCTCATTGAGCTTTTTTTATACCCAAGTTGTAACCAAGGTGGTTATAACGAAGGGTAATCATAATACATTAAACTAAATGGAGGAATTACGATGAAAATTTTGGTGACAGGTGTAACAGGGAAATTGGGATCAATTGTAGTAGAGACTTTATTGGAGACTATACCGGCAGAGAATCTGGCTGTCAGCGTCCGCAATCCGGAGAAAGCTGAACACCTTCGTGCGCGGGGAGTGGATGTGCGTCATGGGGATTTTGACCAGCCACAAACGCTAGATAAAGCGTTCTCGGGCATCGACCGTCTATTGATCGTATCAACTGACGGCGATAACGAAACGAGAATTCGTCAGCATGCCGATGCCGTAGCAGCCGCTCAGCGCGCTAATGTTGGTTTCATTGCGTATACCAGTGTAGGAAATGCAAGCGAGAGCTCACTTTTTCTTGCGCCAGTACATCGTGCTGCAGAGGAAGCGATTAAGAACACTGGAATTCCTTATTCCTTCCTGCGCAATAACTGGTATTTGGAGAACGAGATCAGCAGCATTCAAGCGGTCCTTGGAGGTGCGCCTTGGCTGACATCAGCGGGTTCAGGCAAAGTAGGCTGGGCAACGCGTCGCGATTATGCAGTGGCAGCTGCGGCGGTGCTCGCTGGCGAAGGCCACGAAAATACCGTTTATGAGTTGTCCGGCAAGCTTACGACGCAAGAAGAGCTGGTTTCCATTCTTGCCGCTGTCTTGGGACGGGAAATTCCTGTTCAACAAGTGGATGACACTGCTTATGCCAGCATCATGAGCAGTGCAGGCGTACCTGAACCGGTTGTTCCTATTCTGGTTCAGATTCAAAGTGCGATTCGCGATGGAGCATTGGAAGTGGAAAGCAATGATTTTCAGAAGCTGCTTGGTCGTCCAGTCACGCCGCTCGAAGAGGCTCTCCGTCAAATCGTAAACGAAATTCAGTCATAATTAAGAGGTAAATCAATTCTAGAGGTTGTCCCAGAAGGTCTTAAGTGACCGATGGGACTGCCTCTTTTTTATTAATTGCTAGTTTGAATAACAAGTCAATGACAACTATTGCTTCTTACTCCGTTTTCTATGATGCTTAATCACTGTGAGCACTAAAATCAGAAGAACGGGTAAGGTATAGGCAAAATTATTGAGCAGCGGCCATGTCACATTGACGAACTCCTCCAATTGAGATTCCTTCGTATAGGTGGTTAACGACAGCATGAGGCAAATGAATGCTACGGGAAATACGACCAAGCGTTCATTTTTCAAGCCTAGAAGTTCTTTCAACATTTTGATCAGGATGAGCAGGAGAATAGAAGCTTTGAAATAAAAGCCTATGATGAGCGAGAATCCGATGATGGATTCAATTCGCTCGATTACCTCCTGAAACGATATTAGCCGGGCTAGTTGGTACAAAGAGTATTTCAAGTCACCGGACAGTGGTCCCAGTACCATAATGCTGCTTATGACCGAGGCAATCAGCGTCAAGGAATTGATTACAAGCGCAAAGTACATATGTTTGCGCAGCTGAGCGTTCTCATCCTTGCGTACAAACGATAGGATGACCGAAAATACGACCATCTCGGAGTAGGGAAAACCATAAACTACATAAGAGGCGTTCAGGATTGGTCCAATTCCATCTGGCATCACAGGGAGCAGATATTGCGTGTTATACAGGTTTGAGACCAGAATCAAGATAAGAACAATACAGCCGAACATCAGAAACATTAATACAGCTGCCATCCGAGCAATGACCTCGATTCCTGCCATCGCTGTTACTCCGATCATAATGAAAAACAATGTGCTTACAGCATAGGTAGGGGTTTCTTTCATCATCGTATTCTTGAAGAAGATTCCGATTTCAATGACAACGCCCGAAATATTCCAAAGCAATACTAAGGTGAAAGGGATCAATATCAAGAAGGTGAGTCCCTTTCCCAGCACGGAGCGACCTTGCTCAATCAACGAAAGCTCTGGGGCTAGCCGGTTTAAATAAAGGATAGCAGCCAGCAAAAGCATGCCTGTCGCCGAGGCGATGAGAAGAGAGATCCATGCTCCATTGCCTGCAATGTTCGTTAAGGGTGCAGGGACAATGACGATGGAGGAGCCTGTCATGAAAAAAAGGAACAGCATGGACATTTGAATCGAACTGATACGTTCTTTTTGTTTCATGGGGTCTCCTCCAAATTTTATAAAACTCACGTATGCAAGGGATTGAGCCAACGAATGAATAGTTTAGCTGGTTCGGTAAATAAATTGAAAATCATATCGAGGCTAGGCCATGGCTTAGCTATTAAAAAGATAACAGCAAGATAGAGGAGCGGCGCCAACATCGCTATGTACACAAACCGATCTCGTTTGCTTGCGGCTTTCACTTTCGGGATGTCATGGATCAGCATAGCGGATGCTAACAGCAGGACGCAGATGAATTTTCCTAACACATCTAGTGCTCCTTTTTCCCAAATATCGTACCAGCGTTCATGCCCGTACTTAACACATGAACTTGAACGTGGGTTTGAAATTGCATTTGAGCAAGCTTATCCTCCCAAATGGGTTCTAATTGTTTCCATAGTTTCGGGTTGTTCCGATAAATTTGATTGCCGATTCCGAGCACATCAACTTTTTTTGCCTTAAAGGTACGGATTGCATGTTGAATCTGATGTTCGATCTGCTCCTTAATCGTTTGTTCAAAACGCTCCATATCTTGCTTGGTTTTCAGGTTTGAGCATCGTAGTTCTCCGGTTGTACCTTCAATCGTCATTTGGATGTCGACGGTTACATTCTCATCTGTCACTTTCGAAACCAATTGACTGTTGAAGTTGATTATTTCAAGCGATTCTTTGTTGTAGAGCTGTTTCTTTTTTTCATGATTCATGCAAGGGAATTCAAATACTCCATACTTATATTTGTCTGTCAGCATCATCAGCGTTTCGGTGTCTTTTTCCGTAAGAACCCCTACCATTCTCCCGTMTTGAATCAATGCGACCCCGGAAATTGACGCTTTATTGTCCAAGCTATTTTTATGCAGGTAAGGCATAGCAGAGGTTTTGGAGGGGCTGCTTAGCTGAATAGCGAGATCATATAGCGGAAGGTTAGACGTTTTCGCGGAATAGAGAGCTCCGGTCGTCTCCATCTTTCTATACTGTTGACCAATGGTCTGCTCGATAAACGGTTTAATATCCAAAAATGCTGCCGCCGATTTCTCAGCTATGATGGGAAGAATAGTGCCCCGTGGCTCATGGTCTCTTGAGAAAAAATCAAGCACTTCACGGATGTTCAACGTTCTGGCTAAATTCTCTTCGATGATAATGACTCGCATATGATCCCATTTGGCTTTACGTCCGAATTTTGCAGGGATCTCTCGCATCGCTTCAAAAAAGGTTTCTCCTGTTGTTCGAATATTAATTCCTTTCGCTGCTATACTCGTTGCTGGATCAGTCTGCATTTTGCTGGAAGGGTTATAAAAGTGAGTCGTAATATCGACAAAATCACCCTCGCCTCGATCAATCGATATCGCTTGCACATAGCCATACTCGTCCAGTTCATTATTATCCCAGCATCCAGTAATCAAGGAAAGAACAAGAAATGAAGCGAGAAAGGAGAGGAGTGGCTTCACTATGATTTCTTCCTTCCTGCGGATTTTTTATGTAGTTGTCGACTCCGAGGCGAATGAACCAGCAATCGTCTTGGCAGCACAAAAATCGCATCTCGCAGCCTTTTCAAATCCAGTGGTGCAAACGAATCTAGATAGGGCTCACCTAAGGATCGTAGAGTCGCTAGATGAATGTAAATGAGAATTAAGCCTACCATGATGCCTAGCCCTCCAAACGTCGCTGCGAGAAACATTAACGGAAAGCGCAAAATCCGCAGTGCGATGGCCATGTTGTATTGAGGAAGCGCAAAGGAAGCGATGCCGGTCAAGGCCACGACAATGACCATGACCGGAGATGCAATCTGTGATTGAATAGCTGCTTGACCGATAACAAGCGCCCCAACTATGCTGACGGCCGAACCGATCGGCCGAGGCAGACGAATGCCGGCCTCCCGCAGCAGCTCAAAGAAAAACTCCATAATTAACGCCTCAATCATAGCCGGGAAAGGGATACCTTCCCGTGTATCTAAAATGGCTAGCAGGAGAACCGTCGGTATGAGTTCAGAGTGGAAGGTTGATAACGCGATATAAGTGCTGGGCAGCATAAGCG
>NZ_JBFTSN010000091.1:0-19228 GCF_056400045.1 Paenibacillus sp. 01L418 | reverse complement strand
ATGATGGCCATCTCTTCAAAATGTCCATTCTGCATATCAAATTTTATTAATCCGCCTTCACGCAGGTCCGCGACACGCAGTTCGGGGAACCACTGGGCGAGCTTCTCGTTGTCAGTCAGCATCGACCAGACACTCTCCACAGCATGCTTCAAATTGCGCTCGAAACGGACCGAATAACCATTCTCAGCTTGGGTAATGGATGCCAACATGTATACTCACCTCGTCCTTATTTATTCCTGATTATATTTTTTCTCAAACACAGACCATCGAATCAAAGAAAGAGTAACACCCACGACAACTGAAATAAAAATAATAGGCGCCATTTCGATTTGATCTACACTTTTACGACCAAGTACAATGAGTACTCCCTGAATAATTAAAACGTAAATCAATAAATAAAGCACCCATCTAATAGCGTACGACAGCTTGCCCTTTGTTCTTATCTTGCTCCATTTCTCGCGATTGAATTTGTTGAAGTCATTCACAGGTTATCCCTCACTCAATTACATATTTCTAGTGGTACATACTCCCGAAATAGGATTCAGCACCTTATTTAATATGGCGATTATAACATATGTATAATCAAAATTAGGCTGCAGCAAGAAGAATAATCCTTCTTCACTACAGCCTTGCACGTCAACCGACTATTCATTTTTTGTTATATGAAGCTACGAAAACAACAAAGAATCGCTAATTGCAGGTACATCCATCCACTGTCTCGACTCGGCAGAACGCTCAACAGCTTCAATAACGAGCTGATTTCTATAGCCGTCCTCGAAGTTCGGAGCAGGTTTAATCCCGCTCTGCAGCCCTTCCATGAACGTCGCCATCATATTCCATCATATTAATAAAGGTATGCTCGTAGCCGATAATATGACCATCAATCAGCTTCTTAGCTAGCTGTATCGCAGGCGCAAAACGATAATTATGGCAAATCATATGCATAACGCCTGCTTTTTTTACCGCCTGCAGCATCTCCGCTGCTTGGCTTGCACTGACCGCGAGCGGCTTCTCGCRAATGACATGCTTGCCCGCTTCTGCCGCAGCGATTGCCTGAAGCACAGGCTCTACCGGCGTATCGAAGTAGAATGGCAGGTCGCGATAGGCGTGGCTATGCGCTTTCCCCATAATACAAAAAAAATCGAAATGATCCCATAGTGAACGCAGAATTGGCGCTCCAGCGCATTCTCCTTGATTAAGATCGCGAAACCGTGGCTGTTCAAGTGTTTGTTTTAAAAAATCACCTAAAATCCTCTAAGATATACCCGGTTGAAAGGGTATCCTTCGTGATTATTGGGGTGATTAAGAAAAGTCAAGGGATTTTTTGGTTTGTTCAACAATATACTGACTTTTGGTGATTTTCCATCAGTTGGGATGAACTGCATAAGTCATGTCATCTACAGGTATTATAGCAAGTTTCCAATACCTAATAGAATAGAGCCTCCAAGCCTGCACCTGAGCAGGCCTGAAAGCTCTATTGGTTAACCAACCTTCAATGGCTGATGTCAGGGCAGCAGCAATTTGACTAATAGATCAAGCTGTCGGCTCAGCATAACAAATTGCCTTTATTTGCTCGCTGCTAGATCATCCAATATATATTGAATGATAGCAACGACTTCAGCTCGAGTTGCCGATTCAGCCGGAACAAATAGATTCTTTCCCCGACCCTTCAGGATGCCACGGTCTTTAGCTGTCTTCACAGCATATTTGGCCCAATTTGAAATAAGACGATCATCAGCAAACCCAGTCTCTGGCGCAAGCGCGCCTCCCTCAGGTTCGCCAAGCGCTCTCATAGCTATTACGGCTAA
The DNA here is from genome assembly GCF_056400045.1 of Paenibacillus sp. 01L418. Taxonomy (NCBI): domain Bacteria; kingdom Bacillati; phylum Bacillota; class Bacilli; order Caryophanales; family Paenibacillaceae; genus Paenibacillus; species Paenibacillus sp. 01L418. The sequence goes on along the minus strand of NZ_JBFTSN010000091.1, from coordinate 17,420 downwards.
CTCCTGACGATTAATTCCCCCCTTTGGTTGGAGGCTTCCATCCGGATAGCCAATAAATAAACCATGCTGGTAACCAAGTGCGATCGCATTCGCTGCATAAGGGGCGATTTGCTCCCCATCACTAAAGCTCGGTTCACTCCCTTGTGCTGGACCAGACCAACCTAATGCCTTAACCAGCATGACGATAAAATCCTGCCTTGATACTTTCTCGTTAGGCCTAAAGGTCCCATCAGGGTACCCCGAAATCCAGCCCTGCTGAACTGCTGACTGTATGATCGGCTCTGCCCATGACCCCAAAATATCGTTAAATGAAATGGGCTTGACGGGACCAACAGGAGTCTCCGTAGTTGGAGTCGGAGATGGCGGAGTATACGGAACAAAAGCTCGGTTTACCCTAATTGTGTATAGCAGTTCTTCACCGCTCTGCGAGACGACTTTAATATGAATATCATTGTTCCCTTGACTCAACAGTAGATCTACGCTGTCGCTAGCACTTGCAACTGGGACGTAGGTCGAGTCATTTACTGATACGCTTACTAAAGCATGACTCTCTGCTGCAACTGGTTTTACCGTTATCGCATAAACCGAATAACCAACGGATGCTTCGTAGTTTACTGTTTCAGGATGAAACAAAGGTGTAAGTGTTCCTGCTGACAAACTCAAATCGCTCAGTGTAGCATTGTGGCTTGGCCGCAAGACTTGTACGGTGTAGATTTGCTCATTTCCCTCCTCGGCCGTTACGCGTATGGCAATCGTATTTAGGCCTGCCTCCAGCGGCAGGGGAGCGCTTGCCGTACTGTTGGTCAAGCTTTGATAGGAACYKCCATTGACACTTACCGCTATAGACGCATTCGTTCCCGCTGCCCAAGGCGTCAGCGTAATCGCATTCTGATTACTCCCCACTTCGGCTGAATAGCTATAAATTCCAGCATCGAATAATGGGCTGAGCGTACCAGAAGAGAGAGATAAGCTGCTTAAATTCGCATCGTTGCTCTGCCTATAAACTGTCAGCACATATTGATTCACCGTCGCTCTGTCCTCGGCGGTGACGCGTATCGCAATCGTATTCAGGCCTGCCTCCAGCGGCAGGGGAGCGCTTGCCGAACCGCTGGTCACGCTTTGATAGGAACTGCCATTGACACTTACCGCTATAGACACATTCGTTCCCGCTGCCGAAGGCGTCAACGTAATCGCACTCTGATTACTCCCCACTTCGGCTGAATAGCTATAAATTCCAGCTTCGAATAATGGGCTGAGCGTACCAGCAGAGAGAGACAAGCTGCTTAAATTCGCATCGTTGCTCTGCCTATAAACTGTCAGCACATATTGATTCACCGTCGCTCTGTCCTCGGCGGTGACGCGTATCGCAATCGTATTCAGGCCTACCTCCAGCGGCAGAGGAATGCTTGCCGAACCGCTGAATATGCTAGTGAATGATCCCCCATTAGCACTGTAGGCGATTAAAGCATTCTCTTCTGATGCTGTAGGCGTTACCATGATGGAATCTTGACTATTTGCTACAACAGCCTCATAGCTGAAGCGTCCGCTGGCGAAATCCGGCTGCAGCAAAGCACTTCCGGATAAGCTTAGCTGCTCCAAAGTTGCATTCGTGCTAGGCTCAGAACGAATAACTTCGATAGTATATTTTCTAGTTTGGGAGCCATCCGCAGAAATCGTTTCAACTGGAATGGCCGTGCTGCCCACTCCAAGCTGGATAGCGGAGCTAGCTTCGCCATCTGTGCCCCCTATTCCATTTATGGACAAGCTACCATCGGCATCGTTTAGAGTAGGAGTGACCTTCGTAGAGACTGTCGAATAAGGAACATGAACGGTGTAATTAAGCGTATTGGCATCGAATGCAATCGTCCCGGCTGAAGTTTCCAGCTTCTTTAGAGCAGCATCGTTGGCCATCGGCCGATGCACATGGAAATTGATCAGTCGAGTGACTGTGCCATCGGAAGAAGTAATTTTTATTTCTATGAGGTTATTAGCCGGATTTAGAGGAAGATGGCCTGTAGATGTCCATTGTCCAAGATTTTTCCAATTATCTCCATTCATTTGATATTGTATCGTTGCATTTTCATCGACGGTCTTGATAGCGAAATAGTACGTAGAAATCGAACTTCTCGGAATGTAAACATCATACTCGTTAATCGTGTTCGAAAGAGAGGGGGTATGCGGATATGTAAATTCAACCCTGTCCACATCCACATTATTGCTCCCAGCCGCCCTAACATAATGACTCAAAGATGCTGGAAGCAGCATGCTAACTACTAACAAGATTAGGCCTATTTTTCTTAACATTAAATGAATTCCCCTTTGCTATTCACTTATTTTTTCCTAACGAAAACCACATCTAGCAAACTAAGTTTATTATATCATATAGACATCACTTATACAGTTCGATGAATTAAGTGGGAATTGTGAGAATCTATGCTTGAATAAACCGGCCACCTGGTCATGAGCAGACGCTTGGGCCAATAGGCAGAAATAATGCTTGCGAAAATTCGTACTTCTGTGTCAAAATCGATATCGATTCGTTCAGATCCCTTTTGGTTTCTTTTACGAACATGGCAACGAGTTTTGAAGAGTCCGCGAACCATTTCGCCGTGGGTGCAGCTCTCATTACTCCTTTTTTCTTTGTTTGCTTGCCATAACGCATAGGCTACTAATGCCTCCGTAGCGAACACGAATTCCATATGCGCGGTTGCTAATGATGAGATAGGCTCCCTTGTACGTTGCAGGGCTGTATTCATAGTCCTCTATGCCAACTTCTTTCAAGCGAACAGTGACGACCGCGGCAATAGGGACACGCTTATCTTTCGAGATCGCTTGCCCTTTCTTGAAGGACAACCAGATTCATACACCAGCGATACGTTTTGGATGAAGAGTCGAACAACCAGCATAAGAAAGGCAATTTTTTGGCGTAGGGATGGGCAATAAGCGTATCATCAAGTTTATGACGTCACCTGGTTTTAGTGCCGTAACGCTAACTTCTTGAAGCCTTGCCGCACGTTTATGACCAAACGTTCTCCATGCAAACGAAGTTGTGAAAAATCGACTAAGTGTATACTGCGCAAGCTTATAGGGTTTGAACATGGTCGCAAGTAAAGCGTCCTTACTGGTTAAAAAAGCCATTTGGTTCACAGACGAGTGGTTTTCCATCTGTTGGTATGAACTGCATAAGTCATGTGATTTTTTTCTACAGGATCTTTCTATACCGTTCATCAAATTAACCACCTGCTCTGAACATTTAATAAAAATGATCAAAGAGCCGCAACCATTAAAGAAAGCCGAGCGAAATCAGTTTATGGTTAACTGAAGATCGTCGGCTTAGCAGTAAGCTTATTAAGGTGATAAGATAGCTGAAAGTGAGTCCACACCTTATAGATTTGCACACTACGTTAATACAATGAAGTCGTTCCCTCTGTCTCTTCTATCCTTTAGTCGCGCCTGCCGCCAGACCGTCAACAAAGTGCCTCTGCAAATACATGAACAGCAGCGTATTCGGTATGGCAATGAATACCGCTCCCGCGGAGATCGGCAATATTTCTTTAAGCAACTCCGCAAAAGTTTGCATTCCCTTAACCGCGCCCTCGTTGTTTAGTCCAATGTCAGCAGAATCCGTGCCTCCGCTCCCGAAGATATAACCACCAGTAGATCCGATGAACGGATAGCTGTAATAGAAAAACGGCACATCGAACATAAACGCGTATTTGTTGCTTTCGGGATCGTTAAACGATCGCCCGAACTCGATGACTTCTTCCATCGTCTTCGGAGGCTCAGAAATCAAATCCTTATTGTAGAACATGGCATAAGTCATGACCTTGATGGGATAGCCGAACAGCCTGTTATTATACGAAGCCGCGGCGACCGCCACGTCCTCGTGCTCGCTGCGCGTCGCGTCCGCAAACTCATCGTTAGGCAGAATCAGCCCGGCGCTTGCCGCCTTGCCCAGATGGTCCTAGGAAGTCGTAATGACGTCTGCCGCAATGCCAGCTGGACCGTCCAGCTCGAATTTTCCGATTTGATCCATCGTTCCAAGCTCCTGCATCTTCACTTCGACGCCGTATAGTTCCGTAAATTCCTTGATGATGGCATCCACAAAAGGCCGGGCTTCTTTGCTCTCCTATACCAGCAAGCTCGCGCCAGTCTCCGGTACAAGCTCCGTATCGATCTTCTCGAACGCCAGATCGAACTGGCTTTGCACGGGAGTTACGCCCGCTCCGGACTCGGTTGTGCCGTTGGAGCACGCGGCTGCGGCGAGCAGCGATAGCGTTAAGAACGCGCCGCGAGTCAGTGTTTTACCCCGTATTCATATCGATTGACTTAGCATCCAACTTTGGACTTCATAATGCAACGTCTTGTTGCTGTCAGCGACGAACCGCCTCTTCGGGACATCCGCCCCCTCCGGGCCTGCTTCCCTTAGACCAGAATGCTCTGAGACGTGAAAAGCAAATCCCGTATTTCTCGGCAGGAAAAGCCGCCTTCGGTAGGAGCGAGGTCCGGACTTCTCCAGTTCCGCCCCCGCATATACTCTCGCCGTTGCCGAGGTATCGTCTGGTACGACAACTTCCAGCTCCACTTCGACCTTTTCGGATAATTCCGGCACGATCCTGATTATTGTCAATGCGTTCAGCCCATGTCCGCTGTATGCGATCTCACAATCCCCCGTCTTGACTGCCCGGATCAAGCCTGTCGGATCGACCGCCGCTGCGCCTTCGGGCGTTACGCGAAAGCTTGCGTCCAGGTCGACCGAAACTAAACCGCTTTCATATGAGACAAGCGGGTATACCCATGCCTCGGCTCCCTCGATCCCGGCGATAGGATCACCGGTCAACTCGGCTGAGACGGGCGATCCTTTGTCTCCGAAGAAGAAGACAAGCGGCGCGTATACCCTCTGCTCCCAAGCTGCCTCGTTATGCTCTGCCATCGGTTCGTAGCAGAACACGAGGTCGTCTCCAGACCGGTAGCCTAGCTTCAAGAAATGCTCCACCATGTGCCTGACGTGATCGACACGCACAGTCATGCCTTCCATGCCGCCAGCATCTATCCATAATTGAAACGGTCCTTTTCCATCGAAAGTCTGAACGATGGGCAGATGCGTCATCGTCTCCTCATTGTATTGGGCAAAATAAGGCGAAACCATGGCCAGCTTGCCAAAAACGTCGGAACGGCGGAACCCGATATGGTAAGTCGCGAGCCCGCCTCTGGACGAACCCATCAGTGCGGTGTGGCGGCTCTCATGCTTCGTCCGGTAAGTACGGTCGATGTAGGGTTTAACTTCCTCCGTCAGGAAACGTTCATAGAACTCTCCCCGGCAAGGGTAGTCGAGCTCCTCCGCGAACGAGCCTTGATGCGCGAACTCGCTGTTTCGCTCCAGCCCCATATTCGAAACCGCCACGACGATCAATTTTTCGATGCGTCCTTCCGCAATCAGACGGTCGCATACGCGGTGCAGGTTCCATGACTGCCCGTTAAATGCTTCATAGAATACGTTCTGCCCGTCATGGACGTAAAGCACCGGATACGTCCTGTCCGCTTCCTGCCCGTAGCCGGGCGGCAAATAAACGAAAATGTCCCTTTCGTTGCGCATAATTTCCGATCGGAAATTCGCGATGGTTTCCACTCGCGAAGGCTGCGTCATTCAAATCTCCTCCTCTCTTCCCGTAACTGGCCTTAAGTCTATCCAATTATGAACCGTGTAAACGACTCTCTTGTCCTCGTCCGTGACAAGCCTTCTGTAACGCATCCGCCCGAAATCCCGATCGACCTCTTCCTTATCGTAGCCCCGGGTGATGAGAAAATCGAACGTTAATCCTCTAGGCAAACTGACCGTTCCGCCATACAATCCTTTGCCGAGCTTCGGAACGCCGAACGTCGCATAAATCTCGGCATCTTCCGGCGTTGTATCCGGCACGCGAATTTCAAGCTCGACGACGACGGTCTCAGATAGCCGTTCCACGACAGTATACATTCTGGCTGCTTCATGGCCCCCATAACGGCAGACGATCGTCGCAGTGCCGGGTTTCCGTGGAAGCAGCCTTCCGTCTGGCGAAATCCCGAGGACATCCGGATTATCCGTCTGGTAATCGGCTCTGAGCAAACTGAAGCGTATGCCGTTGTGAAGCGCGGCAACCGCATTAACGACCACTACAGGCCCGTCGACACCGACGATACCGTCCCCTTCAAGCGCGAGAACCGACACATCGGCGGCTTCGCCAAAGAAGTGCAGCAGCGGCATGTGCGCCCGGCGGCTCCAGTCCCATTCGGAATGCGCGGCTTCCATGTCCAGATAATAATAAAGCTCCTCACCTTGCTTCCAGCCAGCTTGCTGCATATTCTCCGCGACGCTCCGCACGTGGGATGGCATGAAGAATCCCTCCGCCCCACCTATGTCCATCCATATTTTCTGCCCATCGTTATACGGATACAGCCGATACTGCGGCGTTTCTTCCAGCGTGCCGGGATCTACCTGGACGAAAAAAGGCGACAGGATGCCCAGCATGCCGAATACGTCCGGACGGCGGAGCCCGATGTTGTACGTTGCAATGYCGGCCGCCGAGGAGCCCATTAACGCCGTATGCTCCGCATCCGGCAGTGTCCTGAATGCGCGATCTACGATTGGCTTCAGCTCTTCGATTAGAAAATGCTCGTAAAGCTCGCCGACGCAGCGAATAGGATACGCGCACAGGTCGTGGAAATATTCACTGGTTCCGTCCTCGTACTTATGTTCGACCGCTACGATAATAATTGGCCGAATCAGCCCTTCCGCCAATAGTCGGTCCGCTACGCGGTGCATACCCCAGGACTCTCCGGATGGCTTGCTCGGCTCGAATACGTGCTGGCCTACGTGCATGTACAACACGGGATACCTTACGGACGGATCATCGTCATAGCCCGCAGGCAAATAAATGTAGATGTCTCTTTCGTTCCCCAGCCGGGATGCGTGCACCCCGGGTAATACGATCAGCTTCGATTGAGCCGAATTTTCCATATTGCATAGCCCCTCCTGAGAACTTTATTCTTCAAGTTTTAACTTAACCGGTTAAGCGGCTTCAGTATAGGGCGTTTCCCGTGGCTTGTCAACGGGAAGTTTGACATCCTTCCAAGTTCGGACTTATGATTATCTAAACTTTTGATCCTAACGAGGCGGTTACTGATACGATGAAAAAAACGACACTTCGCGACGTAGCCAAAGAAGCCGGCGTCTCCGTCGCCACGGTAAGCTATGTCCTTAATTACGTGAGCACCCAGACGATTCCAGAAGAGACGCGGCAGCGGGTCTTTACGGCAGCGAGCAAGCTTCATTACGTTCAAAATTTGACGGCGAAGTCGCTCTCACTGGGTAAAACCAACGTCCTCGGCGTGCTGTTCGTCAGCACCGGAGACGCCCGCATTCCAAAGCCGGTCAGCTACGGAGCTTTCCTTGACGGATTAGAGCGCCGATGTCGGGAGAAGAGCTATCATCTCCTTGTATCCCAAATTGATCCGGCCAAACCCAATTTCGAGATCATTGCCGAGCGCAAGCTGGATGGCGTCTTTCTGATTGACGCTATGGCCCAATCCTTCCATGCGATATCGAGGAATCTGCAATACGGCTCGCCGCTGGTTATCGTGGACAGCTTGATCGACGATTCCTTGTTCCGGCAAGTCAATCCTGATTTCCAACGATTGTTCAGTGATCTGAACTCGTCATTGCCGGCCGGACAGCCTTATGCACTCATTCACGAACACATGTCGAACGAGCGGTATCACGAAATCATTCGATCCTCTTCGGGATTGGACGAATCGCTCGTATATGCGGCCACCAGTGACGAAGAGTCGCTCAAGCAATTTATCCAGCAGCACGAGAACAAGCCTCTCGTCRTCTTCAACGAATTTTTGGCCTTGCAGGTACTGAAGTACCTGAGCCCGGAGAACCTTGTCGTCGTCTGCACCTCGGAATGCCCGGAACTCCTTCCCGAGCAGGTCACAAAGTTCGTTTTCACTCGTTCCAAGTCCGAGGTCGCTTTCGGCTTGATGAGCGCGCTACTAAACACTCCTTTCGGCACTTCCGAGGATCAGTACATCTCTCTGGGCAAGAAGGATTAAACGGCTGGGGCTCGTCATGAACCTATGAGACATGGAGGATGAACAGATCCATAGAACGAGTAGCTCGCTGTATCTTTAAGACGGATTTCGCTAACCATGCGCATTTCCTCGCGGAAGAACAGTTTGACATCGAACCCCATGATTACGTCCATTGGTTCAATTTCCATAAACCACGGGACACTAGATTATTTTATTAAATGACATGGTTATCTTTAATACGTTTGCAGATGATAAATTCTAATATATTGTGACATGAAGTTAATCCACCAGTTGAACATATACATTTTTCAATTAGTCTTATAATTGAAAAATAKAGTTGCACCTAATCAATTTACAGGAATTCTAAAGGTACCTTAATTAAATAGTCTAAAAGAAATGCTCGCCTTTGAATTAGGCGAGCATTTCTTTCTTTAAAAAAAGCTTAGTAATATTCAGAATTTCTTCAGAAAGTTCCTAGTCAGTAACTAAGCATTCTTCTCTATACTGATATTGTCGGGCGACCTCTACACTATTTATGTCTGCCTTTTTCAATTGTTGCTAGCCTCTTTCATGAGCGCGTGTTTATGCCATTATCATATACATTTCATAAATTGGCTGTCATTCCCTTTGCAGCAACAAAATTTTATTTTTTCAATGGGCTCATCCTCATCAAAAAGTTTGATCTTGTATAAACGCGTGTTCATGTTATACTTTGCTCAACATAAGTTAATCCTGCTAGCGAGAAAATATTCGAACAAAGGATGGGGTTTCGATGAGGCTTGGAGGTCAGGTTTTTCTAGAAAACAAAAATCCTGAAAGTTGGTCAAATGCACTTATACAAGCGGGCTTCCGCGCAACAACCTGCCCCATAGACGGCAATGAAGATATTAGCGAGCTGGATGATTACTTAGCCGCAGCAGCAAAACATGATATTCTGATTTCCGAGGTCGGCGCATGGAGCAACCCTATTAGCCGAAATGAGGAAACAAGGCGCAAAGCTATTGCCTACTGCACGCAGCGTCTGGAACTTGCAGAACGGATGGCTGCGCAGTGCTGCGTAAACATTGCCGGGTCACGCGGCGAACAATGGGACGGACCCGATCCCGAAAATTTCAGCGATGAAACCTTTGAGCTCATTGTAGAGACGACGCGTGAAATTATCGATGCGGTTAAACCAGAGAGAACCGTATTTGCTTTGGAAATGATGCCGTGGGTATTCCCAGATTCGGCTGACTCCTATCTTGCCTTGATCAAAGCGATCGATCGCAAAGGCTTTGGCGTACACTTCGATCCCGTCAATATCATTAGCAGCCCTCGGGCCTATTACCAAAATGGCGAGATCATCCGTGATTTTTTTGCAAAGCTTGGGCCATATATTCGGAATTGCCATGCGAAGGATATTTTGCTGCGCGGTCAATTGACCGTTCATATGGATGAGGTCATCCCAGGCCAAGGCTTGCTTGATTACCGTACATTTCTTACCGAGCTGAACAAGCTGCACCCGGATACGACGCTCATTATCGAGCACCTATCCACCAATGAGCAGTATCAGCAAGCTCGGGAGTACATATGCAAGACGGCTTCAGAGCTTAATATATCGCTGTAAAGGAGATCGGCATAATGAATCACGAACAACCTCTAGAGGAATTGAAGCGCGAGGAAGAGGAGCTGCAATTCGACTCCTTCACGAACGAAACCGCGCTGCAAATCGGGCTTGGGCTCATTGAGCAGGCCAAATCGGAGAACAAGTCGGTAACGATTGATATTCGAAAAGGCGAACAACAGCTGTTTCACTATGCTTTTCCCGGCACCTCGGCAGACAATGATGACTGGGTCATGCGAAAAGCACGCGTCGTCAATCGTTTTGGAGTCAGCTCCTATCGTATGGAAATCGAGTTGCGCGCTGCCGGTACAACGCTTGCCGAGCGTTATTCGTTATCCCCTTCGCTCTACGCTCCTTATAACGGAGCGTATCCCATCTACGCTCGAGGATTCGGGGTAATCGGAACCATTGCTGTATCCGGATTGCCGGATGATCAAGATCATAAGCTGATCACTTCTGTGCTCCGAAATATACTTAAACGAGCCTAAATGTAGGTTCCAATAGAAAAAAGGCAGCAGCGAAAGGATTTCTCCTCTAGATGCTGCCTTTTCCATCGTATCCAAGCATTCATGATTATGCGTTATAAAATGCTTCTAATTCGCTAACGACCGCTGCAAGCGATCCGTCTACGCGAGTCTGACGCTGTTCTTTGCTAAACAGCGAAGCGATTTGCTCAGGGAATTGCTGCTCGATGCCGCAAAGCTCGATGGCTTCGTTGAACTTAGCCGGATGAGCCGTCGCAAGCGAGATCRTGATTCCTTGTTCATTGCTGTATTTATCAGCCGCAGCGACGCCGCAAGCTGAATGCGGATCAAGCAGGTAGCCGTTTTCCGCTTCATATTTCTTAATCGTGCTCAGGCACTCTTGGCCTTGTACGCCATGCGCGCCAAACTCGGCTTGCACTCTGCTCAGCGCATCGCCGGCAATGACGATTTGTCCTTCGGCTTTGAACTGATCCATCAGACTGCGAATTTGAGCAGCATCCTCGCCAAGCACATAATACAAGTAACGCTCAAAGTTGCTGGCTACTTGAATGTCCATCGATGGGCTGTACGTGCTGCGGAAGTCGCCCGGCTTGTACACGCCCTCAAGAATAAAGCGCTCCAAAATATTGTTCTCATTCGTAGCTAGAATGAGCTTACCTACAGGAAGTCCCATACGCTTCGCTAGGTAACCTGCAAAAATATCACCGAAGTTGCCTGTCGGTACGCTAAAGTTAACCTGCTTCGCATCCGTCTGCTTCGCCACTTGGAAGTAGGCATAGAAATAGTAAACCGTCTGCGCCAAGATTCGAACAAAGTTGATGGAGTTGATCGCCGCAAGCTGATTGTTAGCTTTAAAATCAAGGTCAGCGAACAAATCCTTAATCATGCGCTGGCAATCGTCGAAGTTGCCATCTACGGATAGATTGAGCACATTGTCGTCCTGAACCGTCGTCATTTGCAGCTCTTGTACTTTACTTACTTTGCCATGTGGATGTAGAATACAAATCTTGATGCCGTCTTTGCCTTTAACGCCCTCGATTGCCGAAGCTCCTGTATCGCCGGAAGTAGCACCGAGTATATGAATTTTTTTATTTTGCTTCGCTGCAACATACGTATAAAGCTGGCCCATGAACTGAAGCGCGATATCTTTAAATGCAAAGGTAGGCCCGTGGAACAGCTCCAGCAAATAAAGATCATCCTTCAGCTTGCGGACAGGCGTTACTTCCGGGTCACGGAAAGTAGCATAGCTCGCGTACACCATATCCTTCAAATCCTGTGCTGGAATCTCATCATTCGTAAAATGTGAGAATATAGCAAGTACAAGCTCTTGATAGCTAAGATTCTGCCATTCCTTTAATGTTTCAGCTGAAATAACTGGAATTTCGCTCGGAACAAGCAGTCCTCCATCGTTGCCTAAGCCCATCATAAACGCATCGATAAACCCTATTTTGCCAACATTTCCTCTTGTACTAATGTACTCCATCTGTAAATAGCCTCCTACATGCGCACAATTATCGTCAAATTTCGTTATTTAAATCATATCATCGTTTTCCATAATAATCGATTGTTTTCACAACAGTATATCATTTTTATCGTCTAACAAGCTAAAACGCATTCGGCGTTCTTTAGAAAAAAAATATACTGCCTTATATTTAAATAAACGAAAGACATCCCTTATTTTGGGATGTCTCGCGTTAAGCCTGCTATTTGACGAAGTTTGCTACAATCGATGCAATCTCGGCGCGTGTAATCTTTTCCTTTGGCCTGATTGAACCATCCTCATAACCTTTAATGATACCCGCTTCCGTTAATGCTGCTATCGCTTCTTTTGCCCAGCTGGACAAGCTGGGCTCATCCGCAAAGGATGGTTTGGCCGCTCCGGAGGCAACGATCATTTGGTCTTTAACCGCTCTATACAAAATAACGAATGCTTCCTCTCTCGTCATTTCCTGATTCGGCTTGAAGCTGCCATCATTGAAACCAGTTATAATTCCAGCGGCATACAAGCCATTCACATATTTACTATACCAAGCAGTCGGCGTAATATCTCCGAAGCCAGATTCACTGCTTTCTGCTTTGAGGCCTAACAATCTGTAAATAACCGCTGAAAATTCCGCTCTGCTCATTTCCTGATTAGGCTTAAAGCTGCCATCTGGAAAACCGCCCAAAATGTTTTTGTCCGACAGCTTGTTAATCGATGCTGCTGCCCAGTGCCCTGCTGTATCCTTGAAATGCGGCTCTGGGTCTGGGCTCGGTGTTGGAACCGGACTTGGTGTTGGGTTCGTTCCAGGGTTTGGCGTCGGACTAGGCGTTGGATCTGGACTCGGACTTGGTGTTGGGTCCGGGCTAGGGCTCGGTGTTGGATCTGGGGTTGGGCTAGGCTCTACGCCAGTATCCTTCTTTTTCTCCACCGTTACGACAACCTTAGCTGTAAATCCACCGTCTACCGTCACAACCGTAAGGGTAGCTGTTCCTTCTTTTAGAGCTGTAACAATGCCGTTTGTATCGACTGATGCAATGGCTGCTGCATCGCTGGACCATAACACGGCTTTATTATCCGCATTCAGCGGTGCAACTTCTGCATTCAGTTGCAGCTGCTCTTCTTCCTTCAGCATAACCGCATCCTTGTTCACCGTAATTCCTGTTACATGAACAGCCGTATCCGGCTGCTTTAATACAGTAAACGTGAACGTTCTTGTTACAGTTGATTTTCCATCTGAGAGTACAGCGGTCAGTGTTACAATCTGATCTCCATTTTCAAAAACAGGCCGTGCAACAGTACCGCTATTACTAATGATTGACTCATTATCTGATTGCCAAGTAATGGTTGCTCCATGCAATCCAGTCGTTGGCAGCTCGAGATCCGTCAGCACTGCATCCTTGCTGCTATTCTCCCCAAGGAAGCTCAGGTCATCTAATTGATCGGCCGCATGTTGTAGCAGCAGCACCTCCATGCTTGCCAGCTTCTCATTTGCCGCCACATTAAGCTCGCTCACTTCAGAGGCAGGAAGTGCGCCATTATAGATTTGGAAGTCTGCGATCATACCGCCAAAATAAGCGTCTCCCGCATAAAAGGATTTTCCAATAAAACCGCTGATGCCGTTTTTATTGTTAATTTGATCGAGAGTAAAGCCGCCAGCATTACCAGACGAGACTAGCTGGCCGTCTACATACAGCAACAGCTTGTTTTCTGTACCCGACATTACTGCCGTAACGAGCTTCCAATCATCTGATTGGAGCAGCGGCGCTTTCGTCGCCACTTCATTGCGCCACCCATTCGTTGCGATACCGAATCGCGCCGTGTTGTCTGCATTATATTTTGGCGTCATATACAAATAATGTGTATCGCCTTGTCCAAGCGCAAACAGCCATTCTGCACTGTTCTTGCCTTTCCAATTGACAAGGGCAGATACCGTGACATCCGTCAGCCCATCCAAAATACCCTGCGGCATTTCAATATAAGAGCTTGTATTGCCGCCAGCAAAGCTGATGGCTCCCGCTGCATCCGTCTTAATCCACTCCGCGTTGGCAGGGTTAACCCATTTGCCATTGTATTTGCCAGTCTGGTCAATGACCGAAGTGCCTTCCAGCTTGCTCATGTCATAATGGACAATCAGCTCTGTAGGAGTCTCAACAACATCGCCTTTGCTATCCGTTATCATAATCCAGCTAATTTGCGGATCGGAACTGGTGGCGCCTGCATTCGCTGCTCTATGCACCGTCAGCTCCAGCTTTCCGTTATCAACGGCTACATTGCCATAGCTAAGCACATCTTTTGCTGAGGAGAAAACATACCCGCTTGTTTTTACCGTTCCGTTCAGCAAAATATCAGCTATCCGTTTGCCGTTTGAATACTGGGACCACGGGTCGTACAAGCCTACATAAACATCGTAGCTTCCATTATCGATGTCGAAGCGGTACGAGAGATCATTGCCTGCATTGCTTTTCAAATAACGCAATCCATCAAAGATATTGCCGCTGTTCGTACCGGATGTCAGCGTATTGTCACCGATATAACCCCAAGTTTGATTGTTCGCCGGATCATATTTCTGATCGATAACGTTTCCGTTTAGCAAATGATCTTCGCCAATCAATTGAGTAATATCTTTATAATCTGACGTTTCCGCACCGCCTGCATGAACAAAATAAGTGCTGCCCTCTGGAATGACATACATCTGATGTTCGATTACCTTATTGGAGATCTCTGTCAGCTTGCCGCTGACGCGCACCGTCCCCGGAATTTTGAATGACGCTTCATTTATGCTCCAGCTCATCGGCGTATCCTTCACCGTTCCATCCGATAAGGTCACTTGTACAGTAGTCGGAAGTGCTGGCGCTTTGCCAATTGTTGTACTTGCAGGAAGCGGAGTATTCAATGTCACCTTCCCCATGCTGTCGAGCAAATCAAGCGACCACTCATCATGCCATTGAAGGGCAATTTCATCATTTTGACCAAATTCAATCGGCAGCCAAATATAGCGGGAATTCGCAAGATCGTTTTGATTCCAGCGGTCACCCATATAGATGAATTTCCCCGCAGCCGCGTCTACTGTAATCACTTGAGTGCTCTGCGAGCCAAAGGTCGTTGAGCTTCCAGGCGCAACATCGCGCATCGTTTTCCACGGTCCCATCATGCTGTCGGCAACCGTATATTTGCCCACGTTCGGAGCCCAGCCCGTCGCACCGGATGAAATCATGTAATATTTCCCTTGGTACTTAAATAGTGCTGGTGCCTCGCGCTGAGCGAGCGGGAATACGCGCACATAGTCCTCGCCATGCACTCCCTTGTACTCCGTATCTCGCTCCTCGTTGCCGTCTTTATGCCAACCAACAACATCTGTATACGAATCATTGAGCTTGGAGATGTACATCGTTAAATTTTCTTCACTCGAATAAATCAAATAACCGGTGCCGTCGTCATCCTTAAATAACGTCATATCCCGCGCCATGCCTGGCTGATTTGGCTGGCCGTTATCAGTTGCTCCCTTAGGCGCTTGGTCCATGCGGTGGCTCTCTTGATAGACAAAAGGTCCGAGTGGAGAGTCACTAAGCGCATAGCCGGCTTCTGCTTTCGCATAGTTGGCTGTCGATGTCGCACTTGGGCCATCCGTGTGCATCCACATCACATATTTTTTTGTATGATCGTTATAAATGACTTTAGGACGTTCAATGATGCGATCCGTACCGATGTCGTTCAAAATATCAGCTTGATCTGTCCGACCAGCATATAGCTCTGAAATAAGCGGATCATTCTCAAAGTCATCTATGGAACCGATCGCTGTCAGGGCGAGTCCATGATCCTCCCAGTTGTACAAATCCTTGGACGCGTAAACCCTTACCCCTCTGGCAGGCAAATAACCATAGGTTTTATCCTCGCCATACCAGTAATAGGTTTGTGTATTCTCATCAAACATCATGCCAGCGCCGTGCGCTTGAATGAGCGCCCCGTTCGTATCTCTCCAAACCGCACCGGGCTTAAAAGAATTGTATGTCTCTTTAACCGCCAGCTCTGATATCGCCTTTGATAATGCTGCGATAGCCGAAATAATCTGCTCCTGAATTGCGAGATCCGTAATATCCGCACCGGTGCCCACTAACGATTGCAGAATGGAGTCACTCTCTTGAATGGCCTCGTTCAGTACTGCGAGACTGAATGGCGTATATTTCGTGTTTGCTGCTTCAGCTCTTGCTGCTGCAATCTTGTCATCTAAATCAGAAAGTGGAACCGTTCTGTTCTGTCTAATGATGAGATAATTAACGAGTGGATCGTTATAGTTTGAGAGCGCAGCTGTTGCCGGCCCTTGTATCCTTACGTTTAACATCCCATCGGTAACGCTGATTTTGCGATAAGTAACCGATTTTTCAGCCCCTTCACCGCCAATTGCAAAATCACCGCCAGAAACGTTATTCCCTTCCAGCAGCAAGTTCACGCTTCTTCCGCTCCACGGATTATTGAAGCCAAAGGTCACGTCATATTCGCCTGTTGGCAGCTCAAAGTCATAAGCCAGTGCCTTATCTCTAACCTGCGTACCGTTATAATATCTTAACGATCCGGATTTGGTCGTAGCATCCCAGACGTTTGTGCCGCTCGTTGTCGTCACCAAGCCCCATGATTTAGACGTTAGGGGATCTATTCCATATACCTGCTCCGTAACCGAGCTATACAAGCCCAGCTTGTCGTTCCCTTCAACTGTCTTCGGGGTTGAATCACCTGCATTAACGAAATATAAAATATAATCGTTATCCTTCAGCTCCTGCTCTGTAAAATCGTCCGTGACAGCTAAAGCTTCCTCTAGCCCTTCACTTGCTGCGTTTACAGGGGCAAGCGAGGTTAGAAAACTTGCTAATAGAGAGAAGCATAGCGCCAAAGACAGCCATTTCTTTCTTTTCAACAATTGAATTCCTCCTTTAGTTTGGGTATCCGCTCTTTATGTATGCGTTTGCAGATCGTGCTGCTTAGAACGTCTCCATGAATGTTAGCCTAGGTGTACCGTCTCTTCAACTGAACAATTTAGACAGCAATGAACTTCCATTAGACCGCCTAATTCTCCCGAAAATGAAGCGTTTATGTTCACTCAGGTTTGATTTTTTCACCTGCTCAAAACGGTGTGCACACATGTGAAAAAAGAAAAGAGACTGCCCGCGGGCAGCCTCTACTTCTGTGCTATTTATGCAAATCTCGTCTCTTGATAAGCATTCGATTATTGGAAACGATACGAATAATACCATAAACAAACAACCCAACAACGATCATATACAAACCTAAAATGATTAATGACCATGGATTGAACATTTGTAATGGAAAAATGTTAATCAATATAATGGGAAACTGTGCGAATAATACGACTGAAAGCAGGGACAAAATTCTTTTGTTGCGATCAATTAGAGAATCCAGATCGGAGTAGATTTCAGGCCGCACCTCACTGTAGGGCATTCGCCAAATATACCAGCCTGCGCCGGAATATACGAGCTCCCAGCCTGCTTCTTTAAACAGCTGCACATAGTTTGGGTCTTTGTTCATCTGATAGTCGAGGCAATATCTTAGCTTTCTAGTCTCACCCTTCTGGAAATGGAAACGAACGACATTGCCGCTTACTTTCCTCAGATGCCATCCTTCAGCTTCCTCTTGCTCAAGCCATCGCTCTATTTTTTCCGAATCCCAGCTTACCCACCATTTCGTCACCCGTTTCTCGTTATTCATGAAGTTTCCCCTCCACTTTTAAACTATTATGATACAGCTCCCCAATCCGGTTCATCTC
>NZ_JBFTSN010000090.1:0-19264 GCF_056400045.1 Paenibacillus sp. 01L418 | reverse complement strand
GAACGGAGCATGTCCTTCCCGGATACAAAATTAACTTGGGTTCATCCTTCACTTGGGATACCTCGATATGAAACAGYGTTATTATATACAGGTACATGCTTATTTGAAGGTACAAACTGCTCCGAAGGACGCGGTACAACGTTCCCATTTGAAATGATTGGCGCTCCCTTCATTCAAGCGAAGCAATTGGCAGATGAGATGAACGCCAAACGAATGCCAGGTGTACATTTCCGTCCTGTTCATTTCAAGCCGGCCTCATCTAAGCATGTTGGCGAACGATGTGGCGGAGTACAAATATATATTACAGATATCCAAGTGATGAAGCCGTTAGATGTTGGCGTAACCTTATTATTTGCGATAAGAGATTTGTATGAGCAATTTTCATTCCTGCCTCCTGTGAAGGAGGGCTCACGCCCATTTATCGATTTGCTGGGCGGGGACAGCATGTATCGTACGGAAAATATTAGAGCAAAGCAGCTGCTTGAACAGTTCGCAGAGGAAAGCAAGCAATTTGCAGAAATGAAGCAGCAATATCATTTATATCGTTAGTGGATGGTGAGCAATTGATGAAAACAATAAAACAAATGAGCTTGCGTGAAAAGATCGGGCAAATGTTCGTCACAGGCTTCCCGTCAACTGAGATATCTCCTGAGCTGAAGGAAGTAATCGAGCAGTATAAAGTCGGCAATATTATATTATTTTCACATAATATCGAAGATAAATATCAATTAGGCGGGCTTGTAGCTGAGTTGCAGCAATGGTTCACGACACATACAGGCTTCCCAGGCTTTATTACGATTGACCAAGAAGGCGGTCGTGTTACTCGAATGCCCAAGGACGCGACAAATGTTGCTGGGGCAATGGCAATTGCTTCATCAGGCCGACCTGAAAATGCGTATGCAGCAGGTAGAATGACTGCCAGAGAATTAAAAGCATTAGGTATTAATTTCAATCTTGCGCCAGTGATGGACATTAACAATAATGCCTTGAACCCCGTTATCAACGTTCGTTCTTATGGGGATTCTGCCCAGAAGGTATCACAATATGGGATTGAAATGATGAAGGGATTACAGGGTGGAGGCGTAATGTCCTCGCTTAAGCATTTTCCAGGTCATGGTGATACAAATGTCGATTCGCATATTGGCTTGCCTACGATTGAAAAAACGGTAGAGGAATTAGAGCATCTTGAACTGCTGCCGTTTAAGGCTGCAATTGAGCAAGGTGCTCAAGCTATTATGAGCGCACATATTTTATTTCCGCAAATCGATAAGTCCGGGCTGCCGGGAACGATGTCTTATACGATTATTACAGAGCTATTAAAAGAAAAATTAGGATTTAAAGGTTTAGTTGTATCGGATTGTTTGGAAATGGATGCGATTAAACGCTATTATGGTACTGCAAAAGGAGCGTTAGGGGCCGTTAAAGCAGGTATTGATTTGATATTTATTAGTCATACGCCTAAAACGGTTAAAGAAGCGATTCATTTAATAGAAGAAGCTGTTGCAAACGGTGATTTGGATGAAGCGGTTATTGATGCAGCTGTTACAAAAATTTTAGCTTATAAAGCCCAATATGCAGTTATTGAGGAGCTAGATTACGAAATAGTTGGCTGCGATGTACATCGCCGTGCGAATGATCTGATGCGAACGGAAACGATCTGCCGCATTAACGGTGAGATTGATCCTATTCAAACAGGTGATGAGCAAGTATTATTTATGGGCTCCTACTCCTATCGCACCGATCTTGCATCCAGCAGTGTCAATCAAGATCTTAGCTTCCCGCAATATATGGGTGAGCATTTTCATGCAGCGTATGAGATTATCAGCATTGATCCGAGCGAGGAGCAGATCAAAGCTGCGCTGCAAAAGGCTGAAGGCTGCAAGCATGTTGTAATCGGCTTGTTCAATGCGCGTGAAAACAGAGGTCAACTTGCACTTGTACAGAAGCTGTTGGCAGCAGACTGTAAAGTAACGGCCATTACATTAGGCCGACCATATGATTTAACATTAATCGATGGTGAGTTCTGCGGAATTGCAGCATTTGAGTATTCATTAGATGCATTCAAATCACTTATTCCAATCTTAAATGGTGAGCTTACACCAACTGCCAACATTACGATTCAGCTTTAGGGGGATATGAGTATGGCATATATCGTTGGAGTTGATGGAGGCGGCACCAAGACAGCTGTCACAATTATCCATGACCAGGAAGATGCTTTATTAACCTTTACTGTAGGACCAATTAATTATAACGGCGGGGATGCTGATGCGATTGCTGTCTCCTTTGAGGAAATTTTTAATCGAACGAAGCTCTACTGCAGCAATTTAGAGGAAGTTACTCATATCTGTATAGGAGCAGCAGGCGTAAGCAATCCGACAGTCGTTCATTTTTTGGAGAAGCATGTGAGAGATAATGGTTACATAGGACCGTTAACGATTACAGGTGATCAAGAAACCGCATTATACGGAGCACAAAATGCGATGCAAGGCATTATTCTCATTGCCGGTACAGGGTCGATTTGCTTCGGGGTGAATGAAAAGGGAGAGCAGCATCGCACAGGAGGCTTTGGCCATCTCATTGATGACAAGGGAAGTGGCTATTGCATTGGGCGCAATCTCTTGTCCATTTTAGTTCAAGCAGAGGACGGAAGAATGACGGATACAATCATTCCAGCGCTAGTATACGAGCAGCTTGGGCTAAGCACTGTGAAAGAAATTATTGGCTTTGTTTATCATAAAAATACAACAAAAAAAGATATTGCGAAGCTCGCACCGATCATGACGACAGCATGCGAGAAAGGGGATGCGCAAGCGCTTGAGCTAGCGGAGCAATGTGCAGCCAGTCTATTTGAACTTGTGGTGCCTGTTATTGAGCGACTAGAGTTATATGAAAGTCCGATTGCCGTTGCAGGAAGTGTGCTGCAAAAATCTCGTTTTGTAAAAGATGCATTGGAACGAAAGCTTGCACGAACCTACCCGCAAACAAAGCTGATCTTGCCGATTAGGGATGCTGCCTATGGTGCTGTTTTGTTAGGAAGATCAAAAATGAAAAACGATTAGTAGTTAGCGTTATGCGAAATTAGGGTGTGTCATAAGTCCGAGCAGTTCTGGACTTGCGACACACCCCTTTTTATAAGCTATTAAGCAACATCAGTTGAAGGAAAATGACTTAAAATTTGTCGGTCAAATAAAACACGGCCTGCTGTTTCGGGAATAGAGCTTGCAAAATGTTTGCCTGTTCAGCACTATCCTTTGCTCTGCCTGCCGCATTATAGCCGAACATCAAATAAGTTATGAGATTACGTTCATCCACTTCTACCTCGACATAGGACTCAGCATGACTAACATCGGAAACGGAAAGCAGCTTCTGCTTGTAATCAAGATATATATGATCCTCTCCGCATTGAAGCGCTATGTACAGTTCTTGATCTGCCATCAAGTTATTAGTGTTAAGTCGATGTTCCAATTCAGGCCGAAGCTTTTGGAATGTAGAATGTAGATTGATCATTTTCCACATCGCCTGATTAATTGGAATGGATTGCGCTTGATGTTGTTGATAAAAGGAATATAGCTTATGATCCTCTGGCAGCATCGCTAATATTTGCTTTGCACTTGGGCGCAGCTGACATAAGGCATGAAATAAATGTTCAACACCGTCCACTGCCTCGTTCAAATACATGAATTCATTAATAAATACTTGTTCAGTATCCTTCTTTTCAATCATGCCATAAGCTACAATTTTTTTATTTCTGCGGAGCAGCAGACAGTCTGCTTTTTTCCATTCCGGCCAGTTTATTAGATCATTCCAGTATGATTCATTACGGACTACAGTATAGGTGCGATTCTGATTGAACTGTTCGTATATGAAACGGATATCATCAAGATAACGAGGCTCAAAAGGAACGATGTCATAGCTGCTTTGCTGCTCAAAGCTTGCTTGCTTTTCAATAGCGTAAGCAGTCTCGGGAATAAGTTCCCAGCCAACCTTTTCATAAAATGCATGCTTACTAGCCAGAAGTAAACTTATATCATAATTGGTTTCTTTCATGTAGTCTGTTTGTGCATGAAGAATTTTGTGCGTAAGGCCCATTCCACGATAATTTGGAGCTGTACCGACGCTGCCCATTGCACCAGTTTTCAAGATCGCTTGACCGACTCTAATAGAAAGAGGGAAAATTTGCACATTAGCAGCAATCTCACCGTCGACCATTGCGAACCATGTTGTCTCTGGATCATATGTGCTATCGAGGTCTAATCTTTCTTGGAAAAAAACTCGGCCTACTGAAAAGCATTCATCTAAAATATCGTAAATCTTTTCAAGCTGCTCTCTCGTTGGCTGGTTCGTTACGATGATGTTTTTGTCAGGTGCCGTCGTCATCTTTTATTTCCTCCTGCTTCGCAATGTTAGGTTAAATTAAATAGATTGAAAAAAGGGGCTAATTATATTAGAAATTATTATCTTAATAAAAATATTAATATTGAAAATAATTTTCGTCAATAAAAGAGCGTGAACATCATATGACAACGCTCCATGCGGTAATCTGGCTGAGAAGTCTCTGTGGCCACATCGTATAAAAATGAGAGACCCTTCAAGAGTTCATTGAACTTTTGGGAGGTCTCTCATTTTTTTGATAAATACCTTATTCTAATTCTTGGTCTAAAAAAGGTATTACTAAACGACGTACTTCATCTGTTGACGTCGTATCCATTAATTGAGTTCTTAGTTCGCTTGCGCCTCTAAATCCACGAACATAGATTTTGAAAAAGCGAAGAAGTGGTTTAAATGGACGTGGTTCGTTTTCTTTTGAATATTTATCGTGAAGATCTAGCTGTAAAAGCAGTAAGTTGAGAAAATCCTTCGCGCTATGTTCTTTAGGTTCTTTTTCAAAAGCAAACGGATTGGTGAAAATGCCGCGGCCAATCATGACACCATCAACGCCGTATTGTTCCACTAATTTGAGTCCCGTTGCGCGGTCAGGAATATCTCCATTAATGGTTAACAACGTATTTGGTGCAATTTCATCGCGTAATTTTTTTATTTCAGGAATGAGCTCCCAGTGCGCCTCTACTTTACTCATCTCTTTTTTTGTACGAAGGTGAATGGAAAGATTCGCAATATTTTGTTTCAATATATGCCCTAACCAATCGCGCCACTCGTCAATTTCAAAGTACCCTAATCTTGTTTTAACACTAACCGGCAATCCACCTGCTTTTGCTGCTTGAATAATTTCGGCTGCAAGTTCAGGATGCTGGATTAGTCCAGAACCCTTTCCATTGGATGCGACGTTTTGGACGGGGCATCCCATGTTTAAATCGATACCACGAAAGCCTAGTTTTTTCATATCAATACTCATCTGTTCAAAAAATGCAGGTTTATTGCCCCAAATATGAGCGACGATCGGTTGCTCATCTTCAGTGAATGTTAACCGGCCACGAGTACTGGCTCTACCTGCAGGGCTGCAATAACTATCTGTACTTGTGAATTCTGTAAAAAATACGTCGGGTTTCGCAGCTGTACTAACGACGTGACGAAATACAACATCTGTGACATCTTCCATTGGAGCTAATATAAAAAACGGCTTTGGTAAATCAAGCCAAAAGTTGTGTTCGTTACTCATAATATCTCCTCTTGTTGCAATATATAAAAATCGATAAAAGCCGTAGTTAAACTCTTTTACCCAACCTACATAATATCATTTTTTTTYGTTTGATGCACAGAATCGATTGTATGAGTGACAGACATATATTTKGTAACGGTCACCTATCACACATCAAAATTGATGTTGTTGAATTTGTATGAAGTACATCTTCGATCTGCACCATTCTCGCTATAATGATTTGACTAATATAAGAGAACAAACGCTAGTCCCGGAAATTGACCATATAGATGAATAAGGCATTGGAATAGTTGTAAGTTGGCGTGAGAGTGATATAGGTTTCTATCCCAGAAAGTTGAAGCTACTTGCTGCCATTCGTATTCGGCTATACGCTTCAAACCGTGCAACCTGTCGACCTGTTCCCGCATACCATGTACGTTGAGTGCTGTGTGTCGGTAGTGATTAAGTATTTGACTGGACATGCAAAAAAGGGAGCTGAGCAATTTTACTGTGAAGCTTGACATGCAATTAAATGGTTGCATATAATAAGGGCATGGACAAAGTATTTAAAGCACTTGCCGATGGAACTCGCAGAGAGTTACTCGACTTCTTGTTCGCTAATAACGGACAATCCTTAGGAGAACTTTGTAAACAAATGACTATGACTCGTCAAGCTGTTACGAAGCACCTTCAGCTGCTGGAAGAAGCAAACCTTGTTACTGTCGTTTGGCAAGGCCGTGAAAAGCTGCATTATCTTAATCCGATACCTATCGGGGAAATTTATCAACGCTGGATCGGCAAGTTTGAGAGTCACCGAATTGAGGCATTAAACACACTAAAGCAAGCCTTAGAGGAGGATTCTAACCATGAATAAGACTTCATTCGTTTATACGACTTACATCGCAACTACGCCCGAGAAGCTTTGGCAAGCCCTAACTAACAGTGAATTCACCAAGCAGTATTTTTTCGGTCGTGAAATCTTTTCAGATTGGCAAGTTGGCTCCAGCTTTAAATTGATGGATAAAGATAAGGTTGATCATCATGGTGAAGTTCTTGTATGTGAGCCGTATCGTCTACTCACAGTTACCTGGAGCATCAGAGACGTTGAAGGAGAGCGATTCTCTAAGGTTAGTTATGAATTATCACCCTTGAACTCTACTGTAAAACTGACGCTACGCCACGAGGATTTATTAGAGAAGGATATTCGCAAAGATGAAGGCAAGATGGAAGGATTTAATAATGGCTGGCCTGTCATTCTCAACAACTTAAAGAGCTTGCTCGAAACAGGCAACATCCTGCCAGCCTTTTAGTTTATCATTCTGTTACTGAAACAATTAGATCTAAAGTGAGGTGAGCAAGTTGGAGCCGAATCAAGCGAATTACTCGGTTAACCATGCAGGTACATTTTCGAATTTTGGAAACGTCACGGAAGGAATGCTAAAAGGGAAAGTCTTTCTAAAAGAATCCTTACAACTTACGAGCATGGAAGTTTCACTCAATAATCTGCCCCCAAAGGCGGAAGTCCCTTTCTATCACAAACACAAAGAAAATGAGGAACTCTACATCTTTCTTAAAGGACAAGGTCAATTTCAAGTGGACGGAAACGAATTTGATGTGTTCGAAGGAACCTCCGTTCGAATTGCTCCTGACGGAGTGAGGGCGTTGCAGAATACATCCGCTTCGGAAGATATGTATTTTATCGTTATTCAAGCCAAAGAGAATAGCCTTACCCAATGGGTGGAGACAGACGGAGTAATCCTGGAACAACCTGTCGAATGGATCATGCAATCTCTCAAAACAACCTAAGCATCACACTCCAGCGAATTGTGGATCTTCACCATGAAAGCCCCGCCCGCACTAGGACGGGGCTTTGTTATACCCTAATATTGTAGACGGATTGTAGACGAAAGAATTTTACAAGCTGAATATCCTGAAATGTCGTAGACGAGTTGTCTACAAGAATTCAATAGAATTATATAAACTACATATTTGTGGTTGTGTATCGCATACACGTAAAGAGGTAAATACATATGGTAGATTCAGAAATATAATAATCAAAAGACAGTTGAGAAGTGAGCCACTGACTCCACACATGTGGAGTGTCTAATATTGATAATTCTGAAATAATAAATGAGATGTAACAGATTCGCTCAATTACATTGCTTTAATGATTGCTTACACGTAGGACACGGGCAGCAGTTCATTATCTCTTGTTTTTATGCTCAAGACAATGATAAGATATTACGGGAACGTATGTTTGTTTTTGTTAGTGTTCTAACAGATCGGGGGAACAGACGTGGTTGAAATTGTTGAAAAAGAGCAATTTTCGGTGATTGGAAAATTAGGAAAGGGGATTGCTGATGAAGCTCCCCAATGGATACCAGCATTATGGCAACAAGCAAATAGTAACTTTATTGAGATAAGCAACCTCGCCATCCATCATCAGGTGCAAGCAGCTTCCGTTTGTTTCGATAAGGAGCTGATGCGTACATGATTCAAATGACGAACCGCCAGGCACGGCAGTTTCTGTTATTGAAGCACGGGCTGTTGGGCGAATATCAATTTGCTGGAAAGCAGGGAGTATTGGATTTTGTGCGGCAGGTCGGTTGTATTCAATACGATCCCATCGATGTTTGCGGAAAAAACGCCGAACTGGTGTTGCAGTCGCGTATCAGAGGATTTACCAAGAACATGCTCGACGAGTTACTGTATAAAGATAGATTCTTGGTAGATTATCCCGACAAAAATTTGGCTATTATCCCTGTCGAGAACTGGCCCTACTTTGAGYGGTACAGGCAGGCTGCAAGGCAACATGCTAAGCTCTATCCCGAAATGGAAGCGTTGGTAGAACAAGTTCTGGCTCACATCCAAAATCACGGTGTGCTAAGTTCGAATGATCTAAAATTGGAAGGAAATTTCACTTGGCAATCGGTCATCCACTGGAGCAGCGGAAACAATTCATCCCGGTCGGTTCTAGAGCAGATGTACTCGACAGGCGATTTGATTATCCATCACAAAAAAGGAACGCGTAAATATTACGATATCGCCGGTAAGTACATACAGCCAAATCTGCTGAATGCGCCGGAGCCGTTGAAGGGCGAGCTTGAGCATTATAAGTGGCGGGTACTGCGTCGAATCGGAGCTGTTGGCCTTTTATGGAATCGCGCATCCGATGCCTGGCTGAACATATGGGGATTGAAAGCGGAGCAGCGCAACGAGGTTTTCCGCCAGCTGTTGCACGAAGCTCGCATTGTTGCGGTTGCCGTGGAACAAATGAAGGATACACTGTACTGCTGTGCGGAGGATTTACCGCTTATTGCAGCCGTCCTGCAAAATCCGACGCCGAAATTGCGCTGCGAGCTGATTGCCCCACTAGATAATTTCATATGGGACAGAAAACTGATCAAAGAATTATTTGGGTTCGATTACACTTGGGAGATTTATACGCCTGCAATCAAACGGGAATTCGGCTATTATGTGCTGCCTCTATTATACGGAGAAAGCCTCATCGGACGAGCCGAGGTAATCGCGGAGCGAAAAGCCGGGACGCTTGTTGTTAAAAATATATGGTACGAGAACGGCATAAAGCCAACAAAGCAATTGCGAACAGCCTTAAATAATTGTTTCCAAAATTTTGCATTATTCAACGGATGCAAGACGATTTCGACGGAGTCTTTGAACTGATATTTTCAGTTCTCTGGTACCATTTGCCGACGAGTTTCCGCGTAATACGAAGTTGAGAAGATTGTGGTGTCAAAGGATAGCACAATTAAGTTATATTATCGTTTTGCAGGTACGTCAGAAATTCTCGAACGGCTCGCTTGATGGTCATTCATGTAAAGTTATGCCGACCGTTTGGCGGTTTTATATCTGGGAAATTGTGCAACGCTCAGCAGTCCTTACATGTTGAGTATGTGGCTTGGTTGGAACTGGAAATGTAGATCTATATGTTCCCGCATGCGGGCATGTAGAAGTTGTTTGTTCCTTAATTTATAGGAATTTCGAGTCAGTGAATAGGGTAGTTGGGGACGTAAATATATTTTTACGTCCTTATTTTGTTATCCAATTGATTGGAGCTTCTCGTAGAATTGGTAATCTCGTCGTTAATCTTTTTTGTTTTACATGCTTTAGTGCTGTGATTGAAAAAGTAGTACCGTTCTTTGCTAGCTTATAGCTTATAGGATTTAATGAATTGAAATGTATATTCAATATAAGTGTTTTTAAAGTTAAGTGACTCGAATAACATTCCCGAAAAAATCATTCTTCAATCCATTCCACTAACATTCTCCGATATTCAACCATTCGCTAATTAGAAAAGGACTTGCTCATTATTTGAGAAATACATTTAAGAGCGGGAGCCGTCCATTCAAGACTCATATAGATATATCTGTTTTTAACAGATTACCCAAAATAAAGAACTGTTGAAATCATAACATGTGGAGCTACTGTCTTAATCGTTCGAAGTCGTGGACCCTTTAGAAAATGTGCCCTATCCCCCAAAAATGTTAGAGATGACTTTTTGATATAGAACATAGGAGGATTACATGTCCTAGAGCAAAATGAAGAAACAGCTTGAGCGTTTTTTCTGTCCTGCGTTATATGGAGATCATCATTGTAAGATATTCTGAATCTGAGCTTCATGTTTACAAATTTCTTGACGCTGCTAAATGTTGTGAGATAGTATTAAAACATACTAGTCATACTAGTCATATCATTTTCGCTTTTTTACGTAATATTATCGTTTTGTCTGCGAGGCTGTCACTTTTACCAAATGAAGGTCATGTACCAGTATCCAATCGCTTGAAGTGAAAGGATATGAARGAGGTGATTGTAACCAAGGAAACCGAACAAAGCCGACCAGAAAAGTAACGGGTCTCGTTACCACCACTACAATATACGGCTGAGTAGGTCTATCGCAAATGGAGGTAAGATTTATTGCGGAAAAAAAGTTAAAATTGAAGGAGACTAAAGCATGAAATCTTGTAAGCGCTTTATTTCATTGTTTCTAGTTGTAATTATGTCACTTACCTTAGTTGATATGAATTTAGTGTTTGCTGATGAGAATATGCCTAATAATAATGAAATCATAAAAACTAACTACACCACAGCGGCGAATGGCGAGGCGAATCGTACGACATCAAATGTAATTACACTGGTCTTTGAAGAACCGGTACTGGGATTAGCGGAGAGCGACATTACCATCTCAGCTGGTACCGCTAGTGTAACCAAAGGAACGTTGACTGTGGTGGACGAGTCGAAAGGCACTCAATATAATCTCGGAATTAGCGGGGTTACTATTGAAGGCACCGTCAATCTTAAGATTACCAAGGACGGTGTGGACGACGTGGAAAAGATCGTTGAAATCCATAGAAACCCGATCATCTTTAACGTGGCAAATGTTGGCGGTACAGCGTTTGTGAGGAACAGCGCTGCCATAAGACTGACCTTCAATGCAGCTGTATCAGACCTTTCGGCAGATGATATCATTCTCAGCGCTGGCACCCCCGCCGCAGTATCTAACTACGCTTCCTCTTTAGCGGAGAAGGGATCTTTGACGAAAGTAAGCGAGAATGTATACGAACTTGCACTCAGCAGCATTACAAGAACGGGTACGCTCGGTGTCCAGATCGATAAAATTGGAATAGAAGCCAATCAGAAGAATGTGATTATTAACGCAAAGGTCGATAAGACGGCTTTACAACCTACACCGCCCCGCGATATTTTCCCACAGGATATTACCTCTTTGCCCAAGTCACCGGGACTTAACGATCTATTTAAGTTTCTAGACCCCACTAGCGGCACAACGGGCCGAGTAGAAACCGACGAAGATTGGTTCGAACGCAGGCAAGAACTCAAAGACCTGATTCAGTACTACTATTATGGCAGAAAGTACCCGACGACTAAGAGCGCCATCACAGTGAATGCCCAGACTAACCAAGTCAATGTCACTATAAAAGACAACGAAAGAACCGTGACTGCGAGTCTTGGCAATGTCACCGTACCTACGGGCACAGCGCCTGAGGGAGGCTGGCCAGTTATCATCGCCTTTGGTTTCGGCCAGTCAGCCATGGCGATCCAAAACGGCTACGCTGTAATCAGTGTCTCCAACTGGGGAGCTAGCAGAAACGGAGACTACTATAAGCTGTACCCATTTAACCCCTACGAGTATGATTTCAATACGGGTTCCATAATGACGGCGGCATGGACTGTCTCCCGAATCATTGACGCAATGGAGATTAGCGCCGAAGCTCATGAAGGTATAAATCAATGGAATATCAACCCATATAAGTCGATTACAACAGGCGTTTCTATAAACGGTAAATATGCTCTGATGTCGGCAGCCATGGACGAACGTGTCGGTGCGGCAGCGCCTGTAGATAGCGGACAGTCTGGTGTATCCAGCTTCCGTTACACCGCTGAAGGCAAATTATTTAACTACAACGTACCGTTCGACCGGATTTATCGCAGGAACCAGAAAGGACTCAATAGCATCCAGTACTCTGGCGAATCATTCTGGATGGGTCTTGGAACAGCGGCTGGATTCCACCAACAGACGGACATGGATTATATGCCGTTCGATTCACATGCCGTTGAGGCACTGATGGCACCGAGACCGCTTATCGCATTTGTCGCAGATAATAACTTTGATTGGACGACTCCACCTTCCTCTGTTATGGCGATGAGTGCAGCTAAAGAAGTCTATGAGTTTCTAGATAGTGACAATATTGCTGTACGTGTGCGCGACGGCGCTCACGCCATCCAGGACAGAGACGTGCCGTTTATGATTGCTATTATGGACAAGGCATTCAGTAATAAGCCGCTGGAAGTTAAGGATCTCTACCCAAAAAGCGACCCGCCAAGCTATGGAATAGGGACTTACGACAAAATCTCTGATATGACGATTTCTCCTTACGATGTCGACAGCTCCTACATCCGTTGGTCCCGCCCAGGCAAGTACACGCTGTGGACCGAAAATGAGATTGTCACCGAAGGCATTCCTGCGACAATCAAGGTTCACTCTGACGATGCGAAGGTTAAACTAACGATACTTGACGGAAATAACAAGCCGACGAAGGACACGTGGACAGCCGATGTTGTCAACGGAACAGCTGTGTTTAATTTAACGGATGAGCAAGTTAAGATCGGGCGTTACGAAATTACGACCGTTGGTACTGCTAAGGACAGCAAGACTGTATACTTCCAAGGCATCGACTTAGCAACAGGACTGCGCCACGGCACCGCTAGAAATGATAATGGTGCGGCTGTAATGTATGGCTTTACCAGCAAAATCAATAAGGATCTGGTAGAAGTCTACGCCGATGGCACCAAGCTGACACAATCTTTGCAGGAGGATACTGAACAGGCTTGGATTATCAATTACGGCGTAACGACGAACCCTAATGAGAATAACCGCATACTGAATAATGCTTTTAATGTCATCACACTGAAAAAGTTGCAGATGGAGGCTATGCCAGGCAGCACGTTTGAGATCTCGATCGACAAATCTAAGCTGGCGAACAATCAGGAAACGGTCAGCTGGAACGCATCAGCAGCCGTTCAGAAGACAGGTCCTCAGCCGAACTGGCCGCCGTATCCGAACAGCCTGAAGGACGATGGAAACCGTCCTTTACTCACGGCGACGACGACTGAATTTAATGCTGAAATTGCTTTCAGTTTGAATAACATGGTGGATCTGACTGCCAGCGATACGCTCGAGATTACATTTGATGAGCCTATGAACAAAGGCGATTTTGGCATCGGCTTTGATTTCTCAGACGACTTTACGCTTAAGTGGGCTGAGGATAACAAATCAGTTGAAGTGACATTTAACAGTGTCACAAAAAATAAAGGCGAAGTATGCAACATATACATCATGCGTCTGAGAGATGCCGCTGGCAATATGATTGCGGCTCCTATACACCATTCATTCACCCTCATGCCAAATTCGGATGTCATTTACTATGAGGGTTTTGAAAGCGGCAACACGCTTCAACTAAACGGTGATGCGACAGTTAGTCGGACGCAGGAATACGCTGCCGCAGGTACTAGCAGTCTGAGCGTCGCTCCGACTGTTGCGAACAACTACAGCGGGGTTGCCCTTCGCAATACCTTGCCTACGATGCCGATGTTGCCA
Organism: Paenibacillus sp. 01L418; assembly: GCF_056400045.1. Taxonomy (NCBI): domain Bacteria; kingdom Bacillati; phylum Bacillota; class Bacilli; order Caryophanales; family Paenibacillaceae; genus Paenibacillus; species Paenibacillus sp. 01L418. Next base: position 5,534 of record NZ_JBFTSN010000090.1, on the reverse strand, counting down.
GGCGGCAAGTATAAGCTGACAGCTAAGGCACTTAGTGCGAAAGACGCCACATTGGGCATACGCGTAGAAACCAAAGATAGCGGAAACAACGATACTTACGGCACCGTTGGGAAAACCAAGGTAAATCTGGCAGCTGGCCAGTGGGCGGATGTAGCATTGGAATTCACTGTACCCGCAGACCATAAGTCTGTTAGCGCTATTGTATTTCACAACGACGCACAAATGACAGATTTCACCTTCTATTTAGATGAGGTAAAGCTGCAACTCATAAGCCCGCCTGCGCCAGTGGAGGAGCCAGAGACCAAGGAGTTGTTGCGTTTCGACTTCGACAATAAAGCGGAGCAAGGAAGCCTCTTAACGTCAGCTGCATCCTCAAAGATTGAGTGGATCAATGAAACTGGTGCTGGGAAGAGCGACGATAGCGCTTTTAAGGTTACACATGTACCTGATACAAGCTATACCAGCGCAGACAACGCTGTTCGGCTGACTCTTGCTGAGCCGCTTCCTGCCGGAGGAGTTTATAATATCTCGGCATGGTTCTATGCCCCAGCTGTCGGTAACGAAGGCAAAGGTATGCTTACTGGCCCTGGACTGGTACTTAATCAGGATTACGCCAATAGCGCAAACAAACTTCCAAGTAATCCAGGCAATCTGYCGATCGGTCAATGGAAAGAGGTAAACGTTCTAACGCTGTTAATGGAGAGACCGTTGGAATCAATCGATTTCCGTTTAGTTACTAACGATGCAGCTGCTCATGCTGATGTGTGGTACATTGACCAGATTGTGATCAGCCAAGTTGGCGATCTGAAGGAGATTCCTAAGTGGGATCTGACATTATCTTCAATCGCAGATACCTATAAGGATTATTTCCTAATCGGTAACGTCATGAGTCCTAGTCAGACGACTGATGCCGAGAATACGGCCATGTATAAGCATCATTACAACGTCATGACGCCTGAGAATGATATGAAGCCGCAGTATTTAAGCTCTGCTAATGGCGTGTACAACTACGGTAATGCCGACATTCTAGTGAACTGGGCTCAGGCGAACAATATCAAGGTTCATGGTCATACGCTCGTCTGGCATTCCCAGTCGGCTCTTTGGCTGACTACGGGCGAAGGAAACAAACCACTTGCTCGTGCAGAAGCCAAGGCGAACATGGAACAGTATATCAGCAATGTTGCTGGACACTACAAGGACAAAGTTGTATCTTGGGATGTCGTAAACGAGGCTTTTAACGGCGGATCGGGCATTCCTACGGACTGGAAAACGGTTCTGCGTAAGGATTCCCCTTGGTACATGGCTTATGAGAACGGCGCTGATAAAAGCAAGGGAGAAAGCGGCGCAGACTATATCTACGATGCGTTTGTGTTCGCGCGTTTGGCTGATCCGGGTGCTACTTTGTATTACAACGACTATAACGAGAATGAGCCTTGGAAACGGGAAGGTATGGCGCTGATGGCCGAAGACCTTAACGAGAAGTGGAAAACGGACGATCGCAATAAAGAGCCTGGACGTTTGCTAGTGGAAGGCATCGGCATGCAGGCGCATTACTGGATCCAGAGCTTGAATACAGAGACCGTGGAAGCAAGTATTGCTCGTTTTGTTCAAGCAGGCGTGAAGGTTAGCATCACCGAGCTGGATATCCCGTCAACTGGCACGCTCACGAAGGAAGAGGAGACTTTACAGGCTGAGCTATATGCGAAGCTATTCGTTATTTTCAAGAAGTATGCGAGCAGCATCGAACGCGTTACCTTCTGGGGCAAGGCGGATTCCCAGAGCTGGCGTGCTTCGGGAAGCCCTCTGCTCTTTGATAAGGCGTTGGTAGCCAAGCCGGCATACTATGCGGTTATCAATCCAGAAGGTTATCTGAACCTTGATCCAAGCCCTGCTGCACCGACTGGTGTCTCTGCGAAAGCGAAGAGCAGCAGCGAGATTGAGGTCAGCTGGACAGCTTCGGAGAACGCAACGGGATACAACGTTTATCGTTCCGCTTCTGTTGATGGCAGTTACAGCAAAGTCAACATGCAGCTGATTACTGAAAGCAAGTTCCAAAATAGTGGCTTGTCGGCATCAACTACTTATTACTACAAGGTTGCAGCTGTCAATGATGCTGGAGAATCCGTACTATCCGAAGTAACGCAAGCAACGACTAATAGCAATAGCACTAACCCGAATACCACGCCAACATCACCGACGGATCAAACTCCTGTTAAACCTGGTGAAGTGATGGCAGAAGTGGATTCGAGCGGTAACGCTAAAGCTCTAGTCAAAGCCGATGATGTGAAGAAGGCGTTGCCTGAAGCGAAGGCTGGAACGATGAAGCTATTCGTTCTTGGTACCGAGAATGCCAAACTGATTACAGTATCCATACCAGTTGATCAAGTGAATGCAGCCAAAGAAGCAGGCATTAAACGTATTGAGATTTCTTTCGGGCTCGTATCTGTACAGTTGCCTGTATCGTTATTCGAAGGTGCCGCCGGCAAAATCAGTATTGAATTGAGTGTTGCCAAGGTGGATAACAGCACGCTGCCAGAAGCAGCACGCACTTTAGTAGGTTCGAATACGGTCTATGACTTCAACTTAAGTGTTGACGGTCAGAAGATTGCTGATTTCGGTCAAGGCAAGCAGGTGAAGGTTGAAATACCTTACACGCTGAAGCCTGGAGAGAGCACGGATCAAATCGTGATCTATTACTTGTCGGATGATGGCAAACTTGAAATCATCAAGAATGGCCGTTATAACAAGGATACTGGCACGGTGGAATTTAATGCGAAGCATTTTAGCAAATATGCTGCCATCGCTAGTCCAGTTAAATTCAGCGATTCTAAAGCAATCGCATGGGCGAGTGACAGTATTGATGGATTGGCTGCACGCGGAATCGTAAACGGTGTGACAAAGGATTCGTTCGCACCAGGCCATTCAGTTACACGAGCTGAATTCATCCAAATGTTAATGCTAACGCTTGACCTGAAACAACCGAACGCAACAAGTACATTCTCAGATGTTAAGCAAGGTGCGTGGTATTACGACTCGGTTGCTACGGCTCAGCAGCTTGGTATCGTGTCCGGTCTGACTGATGGTTCTTTCGGTATTAACAACAAGATTACTCGTCAAGAGATGGCTGCAATGGCATATCGAGCGATTCAGAAAGCRGGAATCACGATGAATGATGAGAAAGCGGCAGCAGCCTTCAATGACGAACTAGCTATTGCAAGCTACGCTAAAGAAGCGGTGGAAGCTATGCATAAAGCTGGCATCATCAATGGTGTCGGCAATGACAAGTTCGATCCAAAAGGAACGGCTACTCGCGCCCAAGCGGTAGTCATCCTGTATCAATTGTTAATAAAGTCTCTGTAATATCTAATTAGTAATGAAACAAGTAGAGCGCCCTGTAGAATATATGGTCTGCAGGGCGCATTACTTGAATTGAAAAGTAAATATCTTAAGAGTTGAATCGCTTTTAGGACATCATAGGGTGCTTAAAAAGGTTGAGGATGAACTCAGTTTGTGACGAATTGACTGTCTCAAATAAAGTGAAAATAGGAGCTGTTCCTAAAGTAGATCTATCTACGATTGGAGCAGCTCCTATTTTTTTGATGTTGCTTAGGCAGAAAGATATCCTCCCCTTATCAAACCTATAGCTTACGAACCCAGCAGATCTTATTTGTACCATTTATAATGAATTACAATTGTAACGAACCCCAGAATCGTTATTTCGAGCAAAGTAGCTCATGAAACCCTGTAACTCGTGATATAACGTTAATTAGATTCGTTAAATTAAAAATAAATCAGTTTTCAACATAATAAGCATTATACAGTTCGTTGGAGAAATGATCATGGAAGGTTATGCGCACTATTGATTTTTGAAAGTATAGTTAAACGTAATTTTTCAAAATCAATATTTTGAAAATTGGACATTACGATACTTACTGAATAGTCCCTGCCCAAAATTCGGTTTGTAATTTCCCAAAATGAACGGCTTCCTCGCTCGCTAGCCCAGATTCCAAGTTTATTGACTCCACTTTCGGAAAAGCACTCTACTCTGTATATATCGTTCATTAGGATAACTTTGTGTCCAAATAACCATTTGTATTCGAGAGATTCATTGGTGATTTTTAAATAAGGTTTTTTAAATAAAGCCATAGCAAGCCATATGTATCCGAAAAAAATGGCGAACGCTAGAAACAAAATGTTTACTATGGTTTTTTCTTTACTATCTCCTGGTATCATGATGAAGCTAATAAACACGACTAGTATAAAGCTATATAGAATGTGGAGCGACCACTTCAGTTTAGACTCTTGGTGCAGAGGTAAGGAATATAGGCCGTTTTTCTTCAATAATGAACCCTCCACATTACTTTCCTCCCGCTTCCGTTATTAAGATTAGTCTAATCATTTTTGTGATTGACTTCAATAACATAATGAATGTTGCAATTGTATCCTGTTTGCCAAAGCTTGGCAGCCTCTATAATAAGAACACAACATTGAAAGCGCATACATTAAATTTCTATGCTTCAACATTCAGGTGAAGGAGGAGAATGTATGAAACGAAGGTTTTACAGTTTGACGCTTGTTGCGGCATTGTTAATGACTATTTTTGGAGTGAATGGGGGATCTGTGCCGCAGGTCAGCGCAGCACCTGCATTTGCGAAAGGTGCGGACATTAGCTGGGTAGCCGGCATGGAGGCGCAAGGGTATGCGTGGAAGGACAAAAACGGCGTAACTAGGGACATTATTCAAATTTTGAAGCAGGATTACCAAATCAACTCCGTACGTATTCGAGTATTCGTCAATCCTTCTTCGAACTATGGCAACGGCTATATGAATAAAGATCGCGCTGCAACCTTGGCGAAGCGGGCGAAGGATGCTGGGATGAGCGTCATGCTTACATTGCACTACAGCGATTCGTGGGCGGACCCCGGAAAACAGACTAAGCCCGCTGCTTGGGCAAGCTATTCGTTCCAGCAGCTGATGGATGCTGTTTGGAATCATACGCGCGAGGTAATGACAGCTATGCAAAGCAAAGGTGTCACGCCCGATTGGGTGCAAATCGGCAACGAAACGAACGATGGCATGCTCTGGAATGACGGTAAAGCATCCTTAAACATGCAAAACTACGCTTGGCTTATTAATACAGGCAACAATGCGGTCAAATCTATTAGTACAGCTACAAAAACGATTGTCCATTTATCCAACGGCTATGACAACAGTTTATTTGTTTGGAACATCGGCGGATTGATCGCTAACGGAGCGACCTTCGATATTATCGGGATGTCTCTTTATCCTACCAGTGCAGATTGGTCGACTAAGGTTACGCAAACGGTCAGCAACTCCAACAATATGATTTCGCGCTATGGCAAGCCGGTTATGATTACCGAAATTGGTATGGATTATAACCAGCCTGCCGCTGCCAAAAGCTTTGTCGCTGATATAAAGACAAAAATACGCAATATTGGAGGTGGAAAAGGGCTTGGCGTGTTTTATTGGGAACCGGAAGCGACCCCTGGTTATAACGGAGGTTATAATAAGGG
>NZ_JBFTSN010000089.1:0-27457 GCF_056400045.1 Paenibacillus sp. 01L418 | reverse complement strand
TCCTTTATCATGGCGCACTCGCCAACTGAATTAGTATTTGACGAGGGTGTCCGACTTGTTGCCAAGCTAAGCTTAGGTGATTTGATTGAACAATTAAAAGGGAAGCTTTCTTAATGGAGGGAAGAGCGATGACGGAATATCAGCTGTCAGATTTAAAGATTAGCGGAGTTAGCGGTGCCGCAGGTGGAAGCTACGATAACGTATCTATAGATGGTGTTGGCAAAGTAAGCGGACCTATTGTTGCGCGAAGGTTTAAGGGAAATGGACATATACGAATGAAGGCACATCTTACGGCAGATGAGCTTGAAGTTAATGGTACGATGGATGTGAAAGGCAATATGAAATTTGGAAATATGAAGGCGGATGGTTTGCTTACTATCGCGGGCGGAGTTAGCGGCGAAAGCTGTGAATTAAATGGCATGATGAGCATAAAAGGTGATTGTGAGCTAGAGCATTTTACAGGTAAGGGCGGCTTCACGGTTGGCGGCTTGTTCAGTGCGGGCCAGCTGGAATTTCAACTGCAAGGCCAAGGAAAAGCGAATGAGATTGGCGTGGAAAACCTGGTCATCAGGCAGGCAGACGTGGGAATGTGGAATAAATTATTCAGTGGAATTATTCCGAAGCTAAAGCCTGAGCTGCGTGTTGGGGTCATTGAAGGCGACAATATTGATATTGAATTTACAACTGCAGATATCGTTAGGGGTAATGTTGTCATCATTGGTCAGGGCTGCTCGATAGGACGAGTAGAATATCGCTCGAAGCTGTCCGTACATCCCGGCGCTGCAATTATGAAGGAGGAGAAGGTTAGTGACTGAGCCTATACGGAATCCATTGAAAGTATTAGGTGAAACAACGTCAGCGGGCGGGTTTTATCAAAATGTGAATATAACAGGCGAATGTAAATTTAACGGTGATGTGGATTGTGAGAAGCTCAGACTGACGGGAGAAGTCAAGATCGCTGGAAATTTAATTGCGAAAGATATGAAGATAACGGGCGTATGTGCCGTTGATGGCAGCTTAAATGGGCTTAGCTTGCAAGGACGAGGTGAGATGAAGTCAAAAGGAAGAGTTAGAGTAGACAAAATTAAATTAACGGGTCAATTGGATGCAGCAGGTGATTGTGAAGCGGAAGAGCTGCACATAAGTGGCGCAGTAAATATCGATGGATTATTAAGCTCAGATCAGCTGGCTATTAGTATGTTCGGACCTAGCTTTGCCAAAGAGGTCGGAGGCAGCAAAATCAAAATTAAAAGAAGCAAAGTGGGAACATTGCTGAGGCTGATGAAATCGATGGACGGGGTTATATTCAATGCGGGGTTGATCGAGGGCGATAACATCGAGCTTCATTATACGAAGGCAAGTATCGTTAGAGGAGAGAATGTAATTATAGGTATAGACTGCGAAATTGAGACGGTGGAATACCGTGATGAACTGAAAATTCATAAGAGTGCAGTTGTGAAAAACAAGGTAAAACTATGATTTTTTTAATACGCCCTGAACAAAATAAGCTTTCCCTATTTAGGTGGGAGGAAATGAATGCGCCGGCAGAGTGTATGCTTTATATCTGCCGACGCATTTTTTTTATTTTATAGTTTGAATTTGCTAATTAATGTTTGCAGCTGCTTGGACATTTCATTAAGTGATACAGCGGAAGCGCTAATTTCCTTCGTAGAATCGAGCTGTGCATCCGATGCATTAGCGACGTCAATAGCAGCCTTTGAAGAGCTTTCAGCTATAGTTGAGAGCTCCTGAACAGAGGAGGCGACTTCCTCAGAGCCCGCTGACATTTGCTCAGATATGGCTGAAACCTCTTGAATCAGCTGAGCAACATTGTGCGTGGCCGCATATATGGTTTGAAATTTATCTCCCGTCTCCTCCGCGATTAACATGCCTTGTGTTACTTCCTTCGTTCCTTCATCCATGGCATGTACCGCCTGCGTTATTTCTCGTTGAATCTCAAGGATTAATACGCCAATTTGAGTGGCAGCCTGATGGGATTGATCAGCTAGCTTCCTAACTTCGCTTGCGACAACTGCAAATCCTTTTCCCTGTTCGCCGGCTCTGGCTGCTTCAATGGCGGCATTCAGTGCCAATAAGTTGGTCTGTGATGCAATTCCAGCAATGACCTCGACAATTTGCACAATTTCGTTAGAGCGATCGCTTAGCGAGTTGATGGAAGCGGACGATTGTTGAACGGATTGATGGATGCCATCCATCTGATGGATAACTTTCGTAATATAGAGATTGCCTTGTGAGGCTTCCTCAGACATATCCTCAGAGGCAACCGCCATACTAGCTGCGGATTCAGCTACACGCTGTATGCCCACTGCCATTTCCTCCATTGCACGAGAGCTTTCGAAGGCTACCTGTTCCTGCGTTTCTGCGCCAACAGCAACCTGGCGAATGCGGTGTGAAACCTCACTAAGCGACTTCGAATTTTGCTCGGCATTCGTTGCTAGTTCATTCGCTTGAATCGTTGCTTGATGGGCATTTTGCTGTACACCATTAATCATGTCTCGTAAGCTTAATATCATTTCATTGAAACGGGCATTCAATAAGCCTAATTCATCCAGACGATTAGTGGGCAGACTCACATCAAGCTGACCCTCGCTAACTTTACGAAAAGCACCGTTCAACTCTTTAATAGGTGAAAGCAATTTGCGCAGCACAACAATTTGGATAAACAAAATGACGAGAAGCGCTGCTATCAGAACGGACAACGTCCATAGGAGCAGCTCTTTTTTTCCTTCGGAGACGATATCCGCATGAAGATCAATCGCAAATGCCGCAATGACATTGTTCTGCTCATCCATGATGGGATGAACGACGGTTATCCATTGTCCATAACGGTTTGTGTAAATGTCTGTTGTTGCTGCTTTTTTGCTTTCGAGCAACTTTTTCATGACCTTCAGCATGACGGGGGATTGCTCATAAGCGGTGCCCGGCGTGTAGCCGGAGTCAATATAGTCTTGCGGGACGGCTAGCAGAATCGGCGTTTTTCCTTGTGCGATATCAACAGAGTATAAATAGGATTGGGATACACTGTTGTTCGTATTTTGAAAATGTGCTATTTTCCCAATAAGTTTTTTGTGGAGCGGACTGTTTACGTCATGATTTTGGAAAGCTTCTTTAACTTCGGCTAATTCGAATTCACTTGCAGCAAGCGCTGCAAAACCTTCTGCCTGTTGATTTAAGGTTTTGACTAAAACTCGTTCTTGGATAAAATAGCTGGCTGTAATGAGGATAAGCGCAATCAAGACGATGTTCAAACCGGAGAGAAGCAGGTTTTTTCCAAAAAAAGATAGTTTCATTTGTTTAGAATTGCTGATTTGTTTCATCGTTAGGTAAACCCCTTTTCTAAGCAACAGTTATCAAAACAAATAGCCACCATCATTGGCGGTACCGATCTCACCGTCCAATAAAGTGGCTGAATTTATGCAGGTGGAAGTCACTACGTATGTTTAGGCGGAGCGATAATTTCTGCTGCTGGAACACCGGCAATTCCCCAATGGGTGGAGGGGATTTCTGTAACTAAAATGCGAATTCGCTCCTTTGGAGAGTTCAATTCTGCTGCAATGGTCTCTGTTACGCTGGCAATAAGAGACTTTATTTGTTCGGTTGATCTTCCTTCCATCATCTGAATCGTTACGATTGGCATATCTCATGATTCTCCCTTACACGGCAACTTGCTTAGAAGGGGTATTCAAATAGTCGGAAATGTCAATGTAATCGTATCCGTGTGCATCGGCAACCGCTTTATAGGTTACATTGCCCTCAGCAATATTAATACCTCTAGCAATGGCTTTGTTGTCTAGAGCAGCCTGCTTATAGCCTTTGTTGGCAATTTGTACGCCATARGGAATCGTTACATTAGTTAAAGCAATCGTAGAAGTTCGAGCGACGGCACCAGGCATGTTCGCAACGGAATAGTGGATGACACCATGTTTTTCATAGGTAGGATTGCTGTGGGTAGTAATACGGTCCACCGTTTCAATAGAGCCGCCTTGATCGATGGCAACGTCGACGATGACAGACCCCGGCTGCATCGTTTTAACCATTTCCTCCGTAACCAAGCGAGGAGCTCTCGCTCCTGGAATAAGAACAGCACCGATTAAAAGATCAGCCTTTTTTACCGCTTCTGCGATGTTATAGCTATTGGACATTAGCGTTCGAATACGCCCGCCAAACATATCGTCAAGCTGCCGAAGGCGATCTGGACTTACATCGAGTACGGTAACAGAAGCGCCGAATCCGACAGCGATCTTAATCGCATTTGTACCAACGATTCCGCCGCCGATAATGACCACCTCACCAGGCGCTACCCCAGGCACGCCGCCTAATAAAACACCTTTTCCGCCATGCGGCTTCTCAAGGAATTGGGCACCGATCTGGATCGACATTCGTCCGGCAACTTCACTCATCGGCATGAGCAGCGGCAAAGCTCCATTATCGAATTGAATCGTTTCATAGGCGATGGCAACGACCTTGCGATCGACCAAAGCTTTTGTTAACTCTGCTTCTGGAGCAAGGTGAAGATAGGTATATAATAATAAGCCTTCACGAAAATAAACATATTCTTCTGCAAGCGGCTCTTTCACTTTAATAACCATTTCTGCAGACCAGACTTCCTGAGCAGTGGATACAATTTTAGCTCCTGCGGCTAAGTAGTCAGCGTCCGAGAATCCGCTGCCTGCTCCTGCTTGCGCTTCTATCCAAACCTCATGACCATTGTTCAAGAAGGCCGTTACTCCGGCTGGTGCAATTCCGACACGGTTTTCGTTGTTTTTAATTTCTTTTGGAACCCCGATAATCATCTGCTTTTCCATCCCTTCAACCAATTTTGTGCAAACAAGTTGACGCAGCATCAATATAAAATAAATATGACAAAGTGTCAATATTATTGTGCAAGAATGCCAAAAAGGCATACCGAGCCCTTATAAGTAAAGAGCGTCGGTATACATAGTTGTGATGGTATTCGCAATTTCTTCGAGAGAATATTGGTGTCTGTTATGAACAATATCCCATTGATACATTTCATTCGAATAGAACCATTGGCATGCAACGAGCTCTGCTTTTAAGTCTGTTCGAGCTAAACCATGCTGCTGAGAGTAGGTGATGTCAGTCGTTATACTTTGAATAAGCTTGTGTCGTATTTCTTCCCATTTTGTATTTACCGCGGATGAGAGTCCCATAGCTTCAGCAAACACTTTCATCATGTCTCGTTCTGATTCGGCTATTTGGAAGAAGGTGAGTACTTGACTCTTAATGACCTTTTTAGCCTCTTCTTTGGATGTCGGTTGGAAGGAGATATTCGCGATATCAAAAAACTGCTGCATGACGTCTTCCATCAATACGATTAGAAAATCATCTTTTCCGGTAAAATGGGTATAGGCTGTACCATAACCGGTTTTTGCCAATTTAATAATTTGATTAATTGTACTGTTCTGGAAGCCTTCTTTTAAATAAACGGTTCTGGCTGCTTTTAAAAGCTTTTGCCTCGTTTGCTGCGATCTAAGGTGTCGACCATCGATATCTTTTATTTCGTTTTCCATATAGGATCTCAACCTTTCAAGAGAATATTGCCTGTAGAGTACTATACATTCTAGTCGAATGACATCCCTATTGTAAATATAAAAAAGAATGGCGGTTCATCGACTAACATCCAAAATCAAATTTGCATAATTCTTATTGACATGATGTCATAATCATCATAATATGATAGATATCCAAGCTGAAAGTTTACAAAGGATGCACAATTTGTAAGCGGTTTATTTAAATAGTATACCTCATTTGGGATTCGATGGTGTTTTTTTTCAAAAAAACTGACATCTCGTCATCTTTATTCCCAGCACATGCTTTTCTACTTAGAATGATATCCCTTTTATAAGGAGGTTTCAAATCATGCGAATCGATACGCATACGCATATTATACCTGAGCAGCTACCCGATTTTTATCAGAAATACGGGGGAGATCGATGGCCGATATTAAATCGAACATGTACTTGCGGTGCTACGATTATGGTAGCCGGCAAATCATTTCGTGAGGTAACGGATCAAGTATGGAGCCCCAAAAAAAGAATAGAGGATATGGATAGGGAAAACGTTGATATGCAGGTTTTGTCTCCAATTCCGGTTACCTTTTCTTATTGGGCACCATTAGATGAAGCAATAGAGATGTCACGCATTCAGAATGACTTTATAGCTGAAACGGTCGCGCAGCATAGAAACCGTTTTGCCGGGCTCGGTACCGTCCCGATGCAGGACGCTGATGCCGCTATTCGTGAAATGGATCGCTGCATGCATGAGCTTCATTTAAATGGAATTGAAATCGGCTCCAACATAAATGGTAAAAATTTAGACGATCCTTCCTTTATTGCATTTTTCCAAATGGCTGAAGAATGGAAGGTCCCCTTGTTCATTCATCCATGGGAGACACTCGGAAAAGATAGAACGCCAAGGCATAATTTCATGTATACGATAGGCATGCCAAGCGAAACGGCTCTAGCAGCAGCTACTTTTGTTTGGAGCGGCCTAATGGAGAGATTCCCAGATTTGCAGGTTTGTTTTGCTCATGGCGGTGGATCGTTTCCCTATATTCTGCCGAGGCTTGATCAAGGGTGGAACGTATGGCCTCAGCTTCGTTTAACGACACATCCGCCCAGCTATTATGCCAAAAAAATGTTTTATGATTCTTTAGTATTCGATCCTCTTAACCTCAAATTCATGATAGATAGATTTGGTCATAAACAAATTATGATGGGCTCTGATTACCCCTTTTTGCTTAGGGAAGTTCCTCCAGGCCAGGTCATCGAACAAAGCCTCAACTTAACCGAAGAAGAAAAGGCCGCTTTATTTGGCGGAAATGCTGCAAAATTCTTTCGTATCGGAGGTTCACCGCGTGATTCAATTTCGCAAAATAAATAAACATTATGGCTCGAACCACGTCCTGAAAGATATTGATCTAAACATCAAAGAAGGAGAAGTGGTTGTCATCATTGGTCCATCAGGATCTGGCAAAAGCACGCTTCTGCGCTGCATTAACCGATTGGAGAATGTTACTTCTGGAGAACTTGTTGTGAACGGCCATAAAGTGAATGACAAGCACACGAATATTAATGTCATGCGGCAAGAGATTGGAATGGTGTTTCAGCATTTTAATCTATATCCACATAAATCAGTGATCGAGAATATCACGCTTGCTCCTATCAAAGTCCGAGGCATGCCAAAGAACGAGGCTGAGAAGCTGGCTATGTATTACCTTGATAAAGTTGGGATAACGGAGAAAGCAAATGTTTTCCCCTCCAAACTATCAGGTGGTCAGCAGCAAAGGGTAGCTATTGCTAGGGGACTCGCAATGAAGCCCAAAGTCATGCTTTTTGACGAACCGACCTCTGCATTAGATCCTGAAATGGTTGGTGAAGTTTTAGACGTCATGAAAGCGCTAACACGCGAAGGCATGACTATGGTTGTGGTTACGCATGAAATGGGCTTCGCACGTGAAGTAGCCGATCGCGTTATATTCATGGATCAAGGTCAGATCGTTGAAGAAGGAAAACCTGAACATTTCTTTTCCAGTCCAAGTGAAGACAGAACGAGATTGTTTCTTAGTCGAATTCTGGTTCATTAATAAAAGGGAATAAGGGGGATTTACGTATGAAGAAATGGCAGAAGAATCTAAGTATAACGGTTGCATCGGTGTTGCTTACTGTTAGTCTGGCTGGGTGTGGAGGTAAAGCAGAACCGGTATCAGGCAAGGATCAGAAAAAAATTTCCGTCGGAATTGGCGCAGATGCTTTTCCATTTGGTTATGTTGACACGGGAGATAACAAAACCAAAGGTTTTGACCTCGATATTGCAGCAACTATCGTAAAAGACATCACGGGCTCGGAAGACAATATTGAATATGTTGAAGTGAATGGTAAAACAAGAATTCCGATGCTGAAAAATGGCGACATCGATCTGATTGTTCGCACGATGACAATTACAGAAGAGAGAAAGCAGGAAGTGGATTTCTCTGATCCGTATTTCAGTGCCGGGCAATCACTGCTCGTGCCTGAGAATTCAGCGATTACAAGCATTGCAGATTTAAAGGGCAAGAAGGTTATCGCTGTTAAAGGAACGAGAGACGGCAAAGTAATTGAAGAGAAATCACCGGAAGCAGTCGTATCTGAATATGAGAACCTTGGCGAAGCGTTTACGGCGCTTAGCACGGGCAAAGGTGATGTGCTAACGACTGACAATGCTATTTTAATGGGACTTGCCTTGGAAAACCCGGGATATAAACTAGTTGGCGGTGTTATTGAAGATCAGCCATGGGGAATCGCAGTTAGAAAAGGCGATAAAGAAATGCTGGATAAGGTTAATGCTTCGCTAAAAAAATTAAAAGAAACTGGTGAGTACGACAAAATATATGAAAAATGGTTAAAACAAAAACCAGAATAATGGCAGGAGGGGACGAATGCGTTCATTCGTCCCTTTATTTCCTTAGACATCTAGAAGCGGAGAGGACTGAGTTAGATGTTGGATTTTTCAATTTTACTTGAATACAGGGAACAATTTTGGGCTGGTTTTCTAACAACGCTCCAGGTCAGTCTGCTCGCGCTGCTATTAAGTTTAGTGATTGGAACGATCGTTGCCGTCATGAAGATTTCTCCCGTGAAGCCCGTTAAGGGCTTGGCGACGATGTATATTGAATTTATTCAAAATACGCCCTTGCTCATACAAATCTTTTTCTTCTATTTTGGTTTACCGGCGGTAGGGATCCAATTAAATGCCTTTGTAAGCGGAACGCTTGGATTAGCTGTATATTCGGGTGCCTATATTGCAGAAGCGATTAGGGCAGGAATTCAAGCAGTACCTCATGGGCAGGTTGAGGCGGGGCGGGCATCAGGACTTACTTACATTCAAACGATGCGACATATTATTTTGCCGCAGGCGATTAAAGTTGTTATCCCGCCTCTTGGCAATCAATTTCTAAATTTGGTGATGGGATCTGCTATTCTTGGGTCGATATCCGGCAAGGATCTTATGTACTACGGGGACATTATTTCATCGGATACGTTTATTGTATTTGATGTATACATTTTTGTAGCTATTTTCTACTTAATATTGACGCTTCCGCTCAGTCTCTTTATCGGCTATCTAGAACGGAAATTATCGGCGAGCGATTAGAAAGGAGAGCTGTCATGGATTTCATAGGTGCTTACTCAGCGAATAATCTTCTTTACTTACTTAAAGGATTTTTAGTAACGATTGAAGTATCAGCTCTCTCTATTGTATTAGCCTTCGTATTTGGTACGATCATGGGCATTATTAGATATGCCAAAATTCCTATTATTGCGAGAATCATTGCTCTCTATGTAGGTTTAATTCGCAACATTCCGCTTCTGCTCGTCTTTTTCTTTATCTTTTTTGCACTGCCGGAAATTGGCTTAAAGCTGGACGTGTTTACCGCATCAGTAGCGGGCTTAACGGTTTATGCGTCAGCTATGTTATGTGAAATTGTCCGCAGCGGTTTAAATTCCATTTCTAAGGGGCAGGTGGAGGCTGCAAGGGCTTCCGGCTTAACCTATGTCCAAACGATATGGCATATTATTCTCCCGCAAGCGCTAAAACGGATGATTCCGCCAATCGTCAGCGAGTGTACTTCTATTCTCAAAGGCTCTTCGCTTGCTATCGTAATTACACTCCCAGAAATGATGCGAAGTGCACAAATTATTTATAACTATAATGTTAAGTTTGTTATTCCAATTTTATTGTTAGTCGCTATTCTTTACTTCATCGTAAATTATACGCTTTCTTTACTTGCACGAAGATTGGAAAGACGTTTAACGATTTAATTTTGTGTGATCGATAGGGAATGATGACTGAAAATGAGTCTTGGCGAATGGTAATTTCGACAGACTCTTATTTGTCGTTGCAGCTTTTTTTCAGAATAAAAGAATGACAAAAAAATGAAATTAATCATATTGACACTGTGTCATATTCAATATATTGTTAGGTTGATTCTGGAATTACATCTGATGTTTTTGAAGGAGGCTGTTAAAGGGGCTGAATACGTTCGAGCTAAGAACAGCATGAATGTTTTGTCAGGGTTGCTCGATCAGATCAATTGCAAGCGTTTCCAAAAGGTAATGAATATTTTATTCCTGGAGGTTTTGAACTGATGAAAAAAGCGGTCAGGCAGCGAATTTTTAGTAGTGTTCTCCTCGTAACTGTTGTTAGTACGCTCATCTTTCCGTCTTTACCTATCTTTGCATCCTCAGATACAGCAGCCGTGAAGGCAGAATCCAATTCAGGCGCCTATGTTGCGAAGCGCACAGGCGTCAACGTGAATGCACCTGATGCTGGACAACCGTATCCAGTAGACGAAACGCATAAACGATTGCCGGGTGAGCCCGCCGAACCAGCAGAAGGCAGCTGGGGTTACAATSTAGAGACTGGCGTGTTTACTCATCCGACGGTTATGCCGGAAAATGAAGGACCACAGCCGTTCAACGGCAGCTTGCCTTATCTAGACTTGAATCAATATATTAAAAACATGAAGGTTGAAGCCTTTTATCCATTCGTAGCGGGGTACGGACACAGCTGGCAAACATCCTTTGATTTGGATGGACGTCGCTATTTGTATGACTATGAGACCAATCAATACAATTTGTTTGATATAACGGACCCGCTAAAGGCCGAGCTTATTACGACAAAATGGATCGACAAACAAGCGGGTGAACATCAATTTGGCCCATTTAACGTGAAGTACAACGAGGAATTAGATAAAAATTTAGCTGTTCAGTGCTATGAGGTTCCGCGCTACGGCAAAATAACGAATAAGTACACGAATCCAGACGAAGTAAAGGCAATTCGCGACTTTGAAATGCTGCGCGGCTTCCGAATTTATGAGGTGAACGGCCCGAACTGGACGGATTGGAAAATTCTTTCCGAGACGCCGCTTGATTCAAGTACTTACTCCAAAGATAAGCCGCAGCAAGGATCTGGCTGCCAAGACATCCCGGTCTATTCCGGTGATAAATATTTATTTGTTGCAGGTGCTCCAGACGACAGCTACGCGAACACAGAATATAAAACCTATCTTTATTCAGGTGCACAGCTTGTCTATGACATCTCAGATCCAACAAAACCAAAGCAGCTATCGATTTGGTCAGTACCTGGACAACGCATTGGCGAAGAAGCACAATATAATCTAAATCCGCGAGCAGGTAATAAAACAAGCTGGATGGGATCGCGAATGCCGTTGTTTATTCCCAAAACAGTAGAAGAAGGCGGAAAATACGGTTATGCAGCGATGGGTGGATTAGGCTTCTACATTGTAGATATTTCTGATCCGAACAATATGAAGACGGTATCGCATCTTGAAATGCCGATGAGCTTTGCAGGAACTGAAGGCGATAATATCGACGTCAGTAAAGTTGAGACGACAGGCATGGTTTATTACAGCGGTTATCCGCTCAGCGAGGATTGCCATGAGCCGTATAAAGAAATTTACGCGATTGATGTTAAAGATCCGCTTAATCCGAAAATAGCAACGATTATGCCTCGTCCAACACCGCCGGCAGATGCGCCGTTTACGGACTATTGCCAGCGTCGAGGCAGCTTCGGACCGAAGCGTACCGGCTATGCTGAAATTCAGCCAGGTACACCAAGCCAACAATATATGCCCTATGCATTCTACAATGCAGGCATTCAAATGTTTGATCTTAAAGATCCGTTAAAACCAACGATTGCTGCTTATTTTGTACCGAAAATGTCAGGCGAATTGACTGACGATGAAGGTAAAAAGTATATGAGCGATCAATCTGATCCTGTGCATGGCACCTTTGTAGAATGGGATCGCCATTTAATTTGGGTGTTCTCTGGCCATGGGATGTACGTCCTTTCTTCGCCGCTTCTTGGTGATCCTGTAAGCGGACTGCCTAAGGCGAGTCTGCAGCTTAACGGTGAGGCGGCACTTCCTTTGGCAGCACAGCCGTTTAGCAAAGATGGTGCAACGCTCGTTCCCTTACGTACTATTTTTGAGAAATTAGGTTATGAAGTGAAATGGAATGGTGCTTCCAAGACGGTAACGGGGACAAAAGACGGCGTTACCATTCAGCTGCAGATTGGGCAGAAGGAAGCAACGGTGAATGGAGTGAAGAAACCGATGGCTGCTTCTTCAGTCATGGTGGGCGGTACAACGTATATTCCGATTTCCTTTATTGAACTAGCAACCGGAAGTAAAGCCGTGTGGAATCAGGATGATAAGGCGATTGTTGTGACTAGTATTTAAGATGATTTGGCAGGGAGAAGACCGCAGTAGTGCCGATTGGCGACGCGGTCTTTTCCCTTTTTTAATGCGCTTTCAAATAAAATTGACATATCGTCAATATTAATATTGACATGATGTCGACATTATCTTATAGTGAAAACAAGATCAGCTTTTATCCAAAAAATATCGATTTGAAGGTGAGGGTTTATTATGGCAACTGCTAAATCATTAACCGCTTTTAATCTTTTGAAATGGATTGAAGATAACAAGGAGCAGCTCAAACCACCCGTTAATAACAAGGTAATATGGGAAGATTCTGAGTTTATTGCAATGGTGCTTGGCGGGCCGAACAGACGCAGAGACTTTCACATTGATCCGTCCGATGAGTTCTTCTATCAAGTGAAGGGCTCTTGTTATGTGGAATGTATTACCGAGGCTGGCGAGCGCAAGGTTGTTGCTGTTAATGAAGGCGAAGTATTCATGCTGCCGGCAATGGTACCGCATTCACCGCATCGTGTGGCAGACACGTTTGGCATCGTTATTGAGCGCAAACGCGACAAAGGGGAGCTAGAGGATTTTGTATGGTTTTGCGAGAGCTGCAACCACGAGATGCACCGCGTAACCGTACAGTTAACCGATATTGAAACACAGGTAAAAGGAGCGATCCACAGCTTCAATTCAAATATAGAAGTGCGTACTTGCAAATCATGCGGACATGTAATGTCTGAAGAAGTTAAGGAATGGAAACCAGAATAAGAAGGTGACTTAGGTGGAAAATCAAGCGCTGGCAACACCGGAAGAAAACTTGCAAAAGCTTGGCATCACGCTTGGCTCCTCACGTCCGCTGGTAGGCAATTATGTAACCTGCGTTAGGGCGGGGAACCTGCTCTTCACAGCAGGTCAGGGAGTAGATGAGTATCATGGAAAACTGGGCAGGGATTTAACCGTCGAGGAAGGTTATCTGGCTGCGCGGCAATCGATGATTAATTTATTAAAAGTCATGAAGCAGGAGCTCGGCGAGCTTAGCAAAGTGAAACGTGTGGTCAAAATCTTAGGTTTCGTAAATAGCACAGAAGATTTCACACAGCAGCCGAAAGTAATGAATGGCGCATCTGACTTGCTGGTTGATGTATTCGGAGATAAGGGCAAGCATGGAAGATCCGCAGTTGGAATGGCGCAGCTGCCAAACAACACAGCCATTGAAATTGAAATGACTCTCGAAATTGAAGAGTAGGAGGGCTGTAGATGAATCATGACATTATAGCAAATCCTGCTGTAAAAGATGCGAAGCTATTTATCGGAGGCGCATTCGTAGATTCCATTTCGAGCGCCACATTCGATACGATTAATCCGGCAACGAATATGAAGCTGGCCTCAGTGGCAATGGCGAATGAAGCAGATACGATTAGGGCGATCGAGGTAGCGCAGAGAACGTTTGAAAGCGGCGTTTGGAGCCATATGACAGTAGAGAAAAGAGCCGAAATTTTATGCCGCATGTCCGATTTGATTATGCAAAGGCATCAAGAAATTGCGGTACTAGAAACACTTGATGTAGGCAAGCCGATTAAAGAAAGCCGTGGCTTTGATATACCGAGAGCGGCATCGAATATGCGATTTTTTGCCGAAATGGCACTCTATCATCATGCTGAAAATTTTGAAAAGCAAGGCATGATGTCCTATACCAAATATGCACCAGCGGGCGTAACCAGCATCATTATTCCTTGGAACTTGCCCTTCATGCAAATGACCTGGAAGGTATCGGCAGCACTTGCAGCTGGCAATACGGTTGTTGTTAAACCAGCTTCGAACACACCGCTCAGTGCTTTTGTTCTTGGGGAAATTGCAAATGAAGCTGGGCTTCCTCCGGGCGTATTGAACATTATTGCCGGATCAGGCAGCACGGTTGGCACAATTATGGCTTCCCATCCTTATGTTCGCCGAATTTCATTCGTCGGAGAGTCGGGTACAGGTAAGACGGTCATGCGAAATGCAGCAGAATCATTGATTCCAGTTTCTCTCGAGCTGGGCGGCAAATCAGCTAATATCGTTTTTGAAGATGCAGATTTGGATGAAGTTGTGAAAGGCTCAATCGATGCCATCTACCGTAACCAAGGACAAATCTGTCTTGCTGGCTCACGTATGCTGCTTCATGAAAGCGTATACGATACGTTTTTGGAAAAATTTATTGCAGCTGTTAATCAAATAAAAGTAGGTATGCCGCTTGACGAAGAGACGGATATGGGGGCACTCGTATCCAAATCACATCTCGAAGAGGTCCACAGCTATGTGGAGATAGGACTCGCTGAGGGTGCGAAGCTCGGCTGCGGAGGCACACGCGTCGAAGGGCTTGGAAATGGCAACTTCTATAAGCCAACTGTGCTTTATGATGTAGACAACAAGATGCGAGTTGCGCAGGAGGAGATTTTTGGACCGGTTCTCGTGGTCATTCCATTCAAAACAGAAGAAGATGCGATTCGAATAGCAAACGACTCGATTTATGGACTTGCAGGCGTCGTTTGGACGAATGACCTGCGCCGCGCACATCGTGTGGCCGCTTCTGTAAACTCCGGATTGTTTTGGATTAATTGCTGGTATTTCCGCGATCTGCGTACCCCATTTGGAGGCTCGAAAGCAAGTGGAATCGGCCGTGAAGGCGGTCGTCATAGCTTTGATTTCTATACAGAAGCCAAATCGATCACGATGAAGCTATAAGGAAGATGGTGACGATATCGTCACCATCCGCTTTATTTTTAGGAGGAAAGAGAGGACATTTACTATGAACCCAATCATCAATACGCTGGCAAGTGAACTATTGGAAGCGGAAGAGACACAAGTGGCTATCGCACCTTTTACTGAACGTTACTCGGAAATAACTGTAACCGATGCCTATCACGTACAATTGCAGGTCGTCAAGCAAAAGCTGGAGGCAGGTCGTCACATTATAGGCAAGAAAGTTGGACTAACAAGCAAAGCGATGCAAACGATGCTGAATGTCAATGAGCCGGATTATGGACATTTGCTTGATGATATGGAAGTGCAAGATCAAAGCATCGTAAAAGCAAATGAAATGATCGCGCCGCGCATTGAGGCGGAAATTGGCTTCATCCTTGATCGGGATCTGAAGGGGCCGGATGTAACGTTCCTCGATGTGCTGTTAGCTACAAAATATATTGTGCCTACATTAGAAATTATTGATAGCCGAATTGCAGATTGGAAAATCAAGTTGATCGATACGGTAGCTGACAATGGTTCATCGGCAAAAGTTGTGATCGGGAAGAAAAAAACGTCTATCGACAATATAGATTTACGCGATCTTGGAATGATTTTATTTAAAAATGGCGAGCAAGTCGCAACGGGAGCGGGAGCAGCTGCACTCGGACATCCAGCCCATGCGATTGCATGGCTTGCGAACAAGCTTAGTGAATTTGATATTTCATTAAAGGCTGGAGAAATTATTTTGCCGGGTGCTTTGTCAGGAGCGGTTCAGGTTAAAGCCGGAGACCACATCGAAGCACGATTTGGTTCTATCGGGTCGGTATCCGTAGCATTCGAGTAGGAGGACAAACCATATGGGGAAATTGAAAGCAGCTATTATCGGATCTGGCAACATCGGTACGGATTTAATGTACAAGCTGGAAAGAAGCCATTGGCTTACGCTTACAGCGGTAATCGGCATCGATCCGAATTCGGAAGGACTTGAGCGGGCCAAAGGACGCGGATATGCGACTTTTTCGAATGGCATTCAGGGGCTTATCGACAATCCTGAGCTTGCGGACATTATTTTTGATGCTACTTCCGCCAAAGCTCATGTTAAACATAATGAAGTGCTGCAAAAGATGGGGAAAATGGTTATTGATTTAACACCGGCAGCAGTTGGGCCATTCCTATCCCCTGTCGTAAACATGGGCAATCATCTGCAAGCGACGAACGTCAATATGATCACATGCGGGGGACAAGCAACGATCCCAATCATTCATGCTATAAATGAAGCAGCAGACGTCGTGTATGCTGAGATTGTAGCGACAATTGCTAGCAAAAGCGCGGGGCCAGGCACGCGGGCTAATATCGATGAGTTTACGATTACAACACGCCGCGGGATAGAAGAGGTGGGCGGTGCAGATCGTGGAAAAGCGCTAATCGTCTTAAATCCAGCAGATCCGCCGTTTATGATGCGAGACACCGTCTATTGCGAAGTGAAAAATATGGATGAGGCTGTTATAAGCAAAGCGATTTATGACATGGTTGAACGCGTAAAAGAATACGTGCCAGGCTATCGCTTGAAGCAGGAGCCTATTTTTGATGGAAATCGAGTATCGGTGTTTCTCGAGGTAGAGGGAGCAGGAGATTACTTCGCGCCATACGCAGGCAATCTTGATATTATGACGGCTGCCTCTGTCCGGGTAGCTGAAGATTATGCAAAAAACCGCCTATCAAACCAGTCTAGCGAAACGAATAGCGAGGTGTAAAGGGTGAACCGAAAAAGTAATCAGCCGGTCCAAATTACGGAAGTGTCCTTGCGGGATGGCAGCCATGCGGTTGCACACCAATTTACAGAAGAACAGGTGCGGAGCGTTGTTCGTGCGCTTGATGATGCGGGCATGCACAATATTGAAGTCAGCCATGGCGATGGTTTAGGCGGGTCAACTTTGCAGTATGGCCGTTCGCTCGTTGATGAAATGAAGCTGATTGAAGCAGCCGTAGATGAAAGCAAACAAGCGAAGATCGCCGTTCTACTGCTGCCAGGCATAGGGACGGTCCATGAGTTGAAGCAAGCAAGAGCTCTAGGGGCAAGCCTAGTACGAGTAGCAACTCATGTCACGGAAGCAGATGTGTCAGCCCAGCATCTTTATATGGCTAGAGAGCTCGGCATGGAAGCGATTGGTTTCCTGATGATGTCGCATTCCGCTCCCATAGAGAAACTGGTGGAACAAGCGAGATTGATGGAAAGTTATGGCGCTGAGGCTGTGTATGTGACGGATTCTGCCGGAGCGCTGCTGCGGCATCAGGTTCGTGAGCGAATTGAAGCGTTAAAACAAGCCTTATCGATAGAAATTGGTTTCCACGCGCACAATAATCTGTCTTTGGCAGTTGCCAATACGCTTGTAGCAATCGAAGAAGGTGCAACTCGAATTGATGGCAGCGTGCGATGCTTGGGAGCTGGAGCGGGCAATACCCAAACAGAGGTTTTAATTGCGGTGTTAGATCGATTAGGTCTGAATATCGGGATCGATTTGTATAAAATGATGGATTTGGCTGAGCATATCGTCGGTCCACTTCTTCAGCGTCCGCAAGAAATCGTCACGGGCAGTCTCGTGATGGGTTATGCGGGTGTATACTCCAGTTTCCTGCTGCATGCGGATCGCGCAAGCAAAAGATTTGGCATTGACTCGCGCGACATTCTAATAGAGCTTGGCAGAAGGGGCATTATCGGCGGACAAGAAGACATGATTGTTGATGTTGCCGCAGAGCTGGCGGACAGAACTAAGAACGGGGTGTTGTAAACGATGGAGATCACACGCGAAATGGAACAAGAAATCGTAACGTATTTGTACGATGCCGAGAAAGAGTGCAGAGAAGTAATTAAGGTTACAGATCAATATCCAGATTTAACGATAGAGAAGGCTTATGATGTGCAAAAGCAGCTGTTGCAGCGCAAGATTCAAGCTGGCACGCGCTCGATTGGCTATAAGCTGGGGCTGACTAGCAAAGCAAAGCAGGAAATGATGGGTGTCTATGAAGCGATTTACGGTGAACTGACTAGCGATATGCTAGCTTTGGAATGGGAATCTATCGATTTCAAACAATTGATTCATCCGAAGGCTGAGCCGGAAATTGCTTTCTTTATAGGCGAGGATCTGCAAGGAACGAATATAACCGGTGAAGATGTGCTGCGTGCAACGCAGTATGTYGCTGCAGCGATTGAAGTAATAGACAGCAGGTATTTGGATTTCAAGTTTACGCTTGCGGATGTTGTAGCGGACAATTGCTCATCGGCTAAATTTATAATTGGCAGCAAAATGGTTCCTGTGCGAGAGTTGAATTTGCCTGAAATCGGCGTTGTGCTCTCGAAAAACAATCAAGTGATGGCTACTGGCGCCGGTGCCGCGGTGCTGGGCGATCCCGCTGTATCGGTCGCATGGGCTGTTAATAAGTTAGGCGAGCGCGGCTTAGGGCTGCGCAAGGGCGATATCGTGCTGAGCGGAGCGATTACGGAAGCGATTGCTTTTCAGGCGGGAGATTCCATTCAAGCACAGTTTGCTCAACTGGGAAGCGTATCTTTAAGCTGCGTATAAGCATGGCTTGGAAATGAAAATGACATTCAAACTGATAACAGTTTGGGTGTCATTTTTGGTTTGTTTTGGTTGAGGGGATGCTCACATTACAATTGCATTTTCATTCCTAACGAACTTAGTAGACGCTATTCGGCAGGAAATTGTGTTTTTTGAGCGCTAACGAACTCCAGTGGTGTTATTGCTCAAAATGATGTCCAAATGTGAGGTAACTTAGGTAAATAGCGAGTGTGTGGTTCGTTAGAATTTAAAACGAGCCTAATTTGATCAAATAGCGTCTGTGGAGTTCGTTAAAATATGTCGAGGTAGRRGMTRGRYTGYGAGMKTAGTCTWCCAATTCCTAACGAACYCAGTAGWYGCTATTKGGCAGRAAATTGTGTTTTCTGAAYGCTAACGAACYCCAGWGGCGTTATTGCTCAAAATGATGTCCAKATGYGAGGTAACTTAGGTAAATAGSGAGTGTGKRGTTCGTTAGAAAATAAAACAAGCCTAATTTGATCAAATAGCRCCTGTGGAGTTCGTTARAATRTGTYGAGGTAGGGGMTGRGSWGTGAGCGTAGTCTACCAATTCCTAACGAACYCAGTAGACGYTATTGGGCAGRAAATTGTGTTTTCTGAACGCTAACGAAYCCCAGWGGCGTTATTGCTCAAAAKGAWGTCYAWATGCGAGGTAACAAGCCTAATTTGATCAAATAGCGCCTATGGGGTTCGTTAGAAAATAAAACAAGCTTAATTTGATCAAATAGCGCCTATGGGGTTCGTTAGAACATGTAGGAGGAGGGATGGGGGAGTAGGCTGACTAAATGCGTTTTTATACGGTGATTGAAACTCATTCCATACTATTAATAAACTCCGTAATAATGTCTACCGTCTTTCTTCAAAAGCCCCCGTTCCACTATTTGCGGAGAGGGGGCTTCGTTACAATTGTTATTCGGTTAGTCAACTAGGCAACAACGCCGCGTTTGGTATCAAATGCTTCGTATTGCTTCTCTACGATGATGTTCTTGAGAATTTGTACAGTTTGCCAAACATCTGCATAGGTCGTGTAGAGAGCAACTGGTGCAAGGCGCACGACGTTCGGAGAACGGTAGTCGGGGATGACATGATTTTGCTTCAGAGCTTTGCATATTCGAATCGCCTCATCGTGCTCCAAGCTGATATGGCCGCCGCGGCGGTCATCCTCTTGTGGATTTGCAAGCACATAACCAAGACCCGGCAGCTCATGATTAATTAACTCAACCATGTAGCGTGATATATGCAGTGACTTCTCGCGAATTTGTTCGATCGAAGTCATTTCAAAAATTTCCAATGCTCCAATGAGCGGTGCGATGCTGAATATATGCGGCGTTCCGATTTGGTAAGCGCCTGCAGTGTGCTCGACTGTTAAATTGTGCTCCATATCGAATTGCTTGCTTTTATTAGAGCTGTACCAACCCGTTAAACCAGGAACACGGCCAAAATGCTTCTTGTTCACATAAAGAGAGGCAACGCCGCCCGGTCCGCCATTCAAATATTTATAATTGCACCACAGCGCAAAATCCACGTCCCAATCACTGAAATAATGAGGAATAGAGCCTACCGAATGACAGCCATCAAACCCAATTATAATACCACGAGCATGTGCTTCTGCTGTTAGACGTTTAATATCTAGTAATTGTCCGCTTCTATATAGAACGGTAGGAAGCAGTATAACAGAGATCTCCTCGGACATTGCTGCGATAATATCCTCTTCTTCAATCATCCGGCCATCACGGCTGGCTACACGAACCAGATGTGTCTCGGGATCATACCCTTTTAGGCGAAGCTGGCTTTGTAGAGCATAAATGTCGGTCGGAAAATCGAGATCAGTTGCCATTATTTTCGTACGATTGCCTGATGGTTGATAGAAGGTCGACACAAGCTGATGAATATTCGTCGATGTAGAACCTGTTATAATCACTTCCTCCGCATCTGCCCCGACAAGGGCAGCCATCTGTTTGGAAAGGGATTCAGGCAAGAAAAACCATGGGCGCTCGCCCTGGGTCCAACCATCGATCGTTTGTGTTTTCCAAGACTCAAGCATCTCAAGCATCGTTCGTTCAGCGCGTTTGGAAATGAGGCCAAGCGAATTTCCGTCTAAATAAATCATGCCATCAGGTACATAAAACTCTTCGCGCAAATGTGCCAGCTCATCCATATGATCTAATTGTTTGGCGTACTCTAACGAATAATCCTGCGTAATCGCTTTCAATTATGTCACCTCTTCTTGAGTAAATTCTACTATTGTTTAGATAACTATATTATAATTATGACATGGTGTCAATATTATTCAAAATGGTGTACAATCAACAAAAAGAGTCGATCAAGTGGCGTGCGTAAATCGTCTTAACATTCATACTCACTTCAGTATATGACGCATATATAAAAACTTAGTAAATAATATGCGATTTATGCGTCTTATATAATTATATATTGCGTACTAATTATTTATATGTTATGTATTATATAGATTCAAATCATAACAGGGGGTAATGGTAATGGAGGTTGGAGTAGGCATTAGCGGCACGGGTAGAATTGGCAGATTACTTATACGCAGAGCTTTTTCCAAAAAAATGAAAGGACTGAGGGTTAAAGCGGTCAACTCAACCTATCCTGTTGAGACCATTGCACATTTATTAAAATATGACACGGTACATGGCATCTGGGATGCAGATGTATCTGTACAAGATGGAGATCTCCTGATTAATAATAATAAGATTAAATATTTGACGGAAAAAGATCCTTCGCGGCTTCCTTGGAAGGAGCTTGGCGTAAGGCTGGCAATTGATGCGACGGGTAAGTTTACTGATCGTGAAGGTGCATCAAAACATATTGCGGCAGGTGCCGAGACGGTACTGATTACTGCTCCTTGCAAGGGAGCCGACCTTACGGTTGTGATGGGAGTTAACGAGCATCGCTTTGATTCGAATCGACATCGCATTATCTCCGCAGCCTCTTGTACGACAAACTGTGTTGCTCCAGTACTAGATGTGCTAGATCAAGCTTATGGCATAAAGCAGGCCTGGATGACTACGATACATTCCTACACCAGTGATCAGAATCATATGGACAATCCTCACAAAGATCTTAGACGTGCGCGTGCATGTGCACAATCCATTATCCCCACTTCAACGGGAGTAGGTAAAGCGCTTACTGATGTACTGCCGCACTTAGCTTCGCTCGTTCAAGGTATCTCGGTACGTGTTCCGACTCCTAATGTATCACTTGTTGATTTGACAGTTCATCTGGCCAAAAAGACTTCATATGAGGAAGTAAAACAAGCTTTTGTATTTTCCGCTGCGACGAACTTAAAATCTTATCTTGATGTAGTCGATATACCGCTTGTTTCAACGGATTACATTGGTAATGAGTTTTCAGCTATTATTGATGGTTCATCTCTTATGGTGAGCGGAGACCAATTAAAGGTTTTGGCATGGTATGACAATGAGTGGGCTTATTCCTGCAGAGTCATGGATTTGGCGCAATGGGCATGCAATCCACATTCTATCGGAGGTGTAGAGGGATGGAAACAAACCGCTGCAAGGTGAAAATGGGAGTGATACTCTGTAAGCATTGCGATTCAGTCATTGATACCTTGGATACTGAAAAAGTAACGGTCTATTACTTGGAGTGCGGTCAAGCCAATTGCACGAATTACAATTCCGGGGGAATACAAGGAGGCATGAGTGATGACGAGCAATAGAGTGCTGTTCTTTCATGAAGGCAACGCAGGGATGAAGCATTTGCTCGGAGGAAAAGGTGCGAATTTAGCAGAAATGACGAATGCCGGACTTCCAGTTCCTCCTGGGTTCACAGTTACAACGGAGGCTTGCAGAGCTTATTATGCTGGAGGGCAGCTTTTGCCGGAAGGTCTATTCGTGGAAATCCGGAATGCTTTAATGAAAGTGGAAAAGCTGAAAGGACAATCATTCGGTGGGGATGAGAATCCACTGCTGGTATCAGTCCGCTCGGGCTCGGTTAATTCAATGCCTGGAATGATGGACACTATTCTTAATCTAGGGCTGAACGATGTTACGGTAGAGGCGCTTGCTCGTCAAACGGGAAACCCGCGTTTCGCTTATGATTGTTATAGAAGACTCATCCAAATGTTCGGCAACGTCGTATTTGATATCGAAGGTTTATATTTTGAATCACTGCTGCATCAATTGAAGCTAAGCAGATCTATAGAAGATGATAAGGATTTGCCGGCTGAAGCTTGGATGGAATTGATTGTTTCTTATAAACAGTTAATAGAAGCTAAATCGCGAAAAACGTTTCCGCAAAATGTTTACACCCAGCTTGAGCTAGCCGTCGAAGCGGTATTTCGTTCGTGGAACAATCAGCGGGCAATCGTCTATCGGAAAGCGTATAACATTCCAGAGTATCAAGGAACAGCAGTAAATATTCAATCGATGGTGTTCGGCAATATGGGGGATAACTGCGGAACAGGTGTATTGTTTACCCGGAATCCTTCAACGGGCGCCAAGATGCTCTACGGGGAGTACTTGATCAACGCCCAAGGTGAGGACGTTGTCGCTGGCGTGCGAACACCTCTGCCGATTGCAAAGCTGGAGCAGGAAATGCCAGCAGTATTTAAACAACTTGTAGAAACAGCGGCAAAGCTGGAAGCTCATTATAAGGATATGCAGGATATTGAATTTACGGTGGAGAACGGCTCACTGTTCATTTTGCAGACACGGAATGGGAAAAGAACGGCACAAGCAGCGGTTAAGCTAGCTGTTCATTTTGCCAAGGAAGGCATACTGAAGCGGGAGGAGGCGCTCGCTCGAATAGAGGTGGAGCATTTGGATAAATTGCTTCACCGAGCGATTGATGAGGATGCTAAGCTGGATGTGCTGGCAACGGGACTGCCAGCCTCGCCGGGAGCAGCTACAGGGCAAGTTGTTTTTGATGCTGACAAGGCTGAGGAATGGGTGCGCGAAGGTAGAAGGGTTGTGCTTGTTAGCGCAGAGACAAGTCCGGAAGATATTCACGGCGTAATCGCTGCCGAAGGCGTGTTAACAAGCCGCGGGGGGATGACAAGCCACGCCGCTGTCGTGGCTCGGGGAATGGGCAAGCCATGTGTATGCGGCTGCGAGGAAGTTCGCATCGATAAAGATGCGGCGTTATTCACTGCCGGCGAAATCACGGTACGTGAAGGCGATTGGATTACGTTGGACGGTTCCACTGGTCGCGTTATTTTGGGAGGAGTGACGCTCAAAGAACCAGAAATAAGCGTGGAGCTGGAGGAGCTCCTCGAATGGGCAGATGAAGTCCGCGATTTGGCCGTTCGAACGAATGCCGACACACCGGAGGATGCGAAGAAAGCAAGAGCATTCGGCGCAGAAGGCATCGGTTTATGCAGAACGGAGCATATGTTCATGTCCGCGGAGCGCTTGCCTGTCGTTCAAGCCATGATCCTGGCAGATACGAAGGAGGAGCGGCAACGAGCACTCGATCTGCTTCTCCCGATGCAGCAAAGCGATTTCGAAGGTATATTTACCGCGATGAATGGTTTTCCTGTAACAATAAGGCTGCTCGACCCACCTTTACATGAATTTTTACCGCATTTGGAGGAGCTGGTCGTGAGACAGCAGCAAATACTCCTAGCTGCAAATGTTCACGAGCATGTCAGCGAAAAGCAAGCATTGGATGCTCTTATACGTAAGGTGCGCAATCTGCAAGAGATGAACCCGATGCTTGGACAACGAGGCTGTCGTTTAGGCATTCTTTTCCCCGAGATTTACGAAATGCAAGCCATTGCGATATTCCATGCTGTACTGAATTGTAAAAATAGAGGCATTCAAGTTTTACCTGAAATTATGATTCCTCTTGTGGGGCATGCGAACGAGCTGAAAGTGATGCGATCGCTCGTTGAAGGTGCCGCTGATACGGTGCTTGGCCCAAATAAAGAACACATATCCTATAAAATAGGGACGATGATTGAGGTGCCTAGAGCGGCGTTAACCGCAGACAAAATTGCCGAGCATGCTGACTTTTTCTCTTTTGGTACAAATGATCTGACACAAATGACCTTCGGCTATAGTCGGGACGATGCGGAGGGCAAGTTTCTCAGTCACTATGTTGACCATGAGATATTACCCGTAAATCCATTTCAGGTGCTGGACACCGAAGGGGTTGGCCTCTTAGTCGAATGGGCTGTTCAGAAAGGCCGATCGCGTAAACCGCAGCTCAAAACAGGCATTTGCGGGGAGCATGGCGGGGATAAGGAATCGATCTTTTTCTGCCATAACGCGGGATTAGATTATGTCAGCTGTTCCCCTTACCGGGTGCCTCTGGCAAGAATAGCTGCGGCTCAAGCCAAGCTGAAATTCGGAAAACAATGATGCACAATGAGCAGCAATATTTAGTCATTTGCTCTGATTCAATTGGCGAAACGGCCGAGGCGGTTGCTCAGGCGACCATTCGTCAATTTAACCCAGAGCAAGTTACGGTCAGGCGGTTTAGCAATATACGAAGCGTAAATGAGGTTCGGCAAGTTGTTAAGGAAACGGCAGAAAAAGGTGGTTTTATTGCTTATACGCTAGTCCAGCCTGAACTGCGGGAAATGATGAAAGCAGAAGCCACACGATTTCAAATTCGCGCAGTAGATATTATGGGTCCGATGCTTCAGGCGTTCGTGGACACGTATGGAAATACACCTAAACGACAACCGGGCTTGCTCCATGAAATGAATGAGGATTACTTCCGGAGAATAGAAGCGATGGAGTTTGCGGTCAAATATGATGACGGTCGGGATGCTCGCGGCATGCTGCAAGCCCAAGTCGTTCTGATTGGCGTATCCCGTACATCAAAAACGCCGTTAAGTATCTATTTGGCGCATAAAGGCATAAAATCCGCGAACTTGCCCATCATGCCAGAGGTCAATCCACCTATGGAGCTATTCAAAATTCCAAGCCGCCGCATCATTGGACTTACGATGGATGCTGAGCATATTCTGAATATCCGTACGGAGCGGTTGAAAGTGCTTGGACTTCCTACGGGGTCCCAATATGCAACATTTCAGCGTATTATAGAAGAGCTGGAATACGGGCAAGCGTTAATGAAGCAAATAGGCTGCGTCGTTATCAATGTGACGAACAAAGCGATAGAAGAAACGGCTGGACTTATTATGGACTATATTTAATTTTACAAAAAACGGGACTGTCCCTTAAGGTCTATGACCTTGAGAGACAGTCCCGTTTGCATTTTACTCTGAACAGGGCACCAATAACGCTTGAAGCTCATATACCCACTGAAAAATGCCTGTAAAAATAACCGATTGGACAATAAATGCTAGTTCAGCATCATATTTCGTTTTTGCATCATTTATCATATTTTGCATGGCCAATGGTTTTTGCTCTTCTGAGCAATAACCATAAATATACGTTCCGGCTGGCAATACGGCCATATTGTCTGCCTCAGCAGGCCACTTTTCACAGACACCAAATAGGACAGAATGGTTTTCAGACTGCTCTTTCTCTAATGTCGTCAATATAAATGCTGTATGTTCGAAAATAAATGAATCTCCCTCGCCGTCACTGCTATATTGCAAGAGCAGATCTTGCAGCTGCTGGAAATTTTCAATGCTCGGCTGCTGGATAGAAGGAAACGTTAAGATCATTCTTTTTGGAATCATTTTGCTTGAAAAAATATGATCGGAAAGCTGCTCAGGTATGAGTGTCGTACGCGTTTCATACTGTTCTCTCAAAGCTAAAAGCAATTTTTTAGTTTGTTGCAGCTGTTTAATTTCCTGATCTATTTTATCTTCAGTCGCTATCAGACAAGGAATAATATATTCATAATGGTCATTTGCGAACAACTCTTTAATATCGTTCAAAGGCATACTTCGTTGTTTGCAAAAGTTAATCACGTTCAGATAAACCAATTCCTCATCTGAATAATAGCGATAACCCGTGTGAACATCTACTTTTGCAGGCTTCAACAAGCCAATTCTGTCATAATGCCGTAAGGTTTCTATGGTCGTGCTGCTTCGTTTGGCTGTTTCTCCGATAGAGTAGTATGTCCTCATGTCAATCTGCTCCTATTGACTCTTATGTTACACAAGAGTTTATGATTTTCATTGTAATTAAATTCGATTGAATATACAAACAAGAGCTAAACAGCATGAATCTAGAAAGGAAGAAATTCCAATTGAACAAATGGTATAAGCTCGATAATGCTGCAAAGCTTTTTCCATCCGTTACGAATACAAAAAACACTTCAGTTTATCGAATTTCAGCTGTATTGAAGGATAGAATAGATGCTGACGCCTTGCAGAGAGCGGCTGATACCGTATTTGATCGTTTTCCGATGTTTACCGTTAAGCTACGTAAAGGTGTGTTTTGGAATTACTTGGATGAAAATACGGAGAAAATTGTGATAGAAGAGGACGAGCAGTATCCATGCCGGGATATTGATCCGAATACGAATAACGGCTACTTATTTAAGGTTTTATATTATCAAAATAGAGTATCGATTGAAGTTTTTCATTCCCTTACGGATGGCAATGGAACCATTGAATTTTTAAAATCACTTTTATACTATTACCTCATATATTTGGGGAAAAACATCGATCCTGAAGGAAAAATTTTGCTCGCGGATACTGGAGTGGATGTGCTTGATATGGAGGACAGCTTTCGCAGGTATTACCAGGATTGTTATGTTGAACGAGTGATAACGAGCAAATCTTATCATGTTAAAGGTACACGCTTTGAGCACTTCGGAAACAATGTGGTGCACGGCGTTGTTAGTGCTTCTGCATTGAATGCACTTGCCAAGCAAAAGGGCTGTACGATAACAGCGTATTTAACGACATTGCTCATTTACTCGATTTATCAAACAAGGATTAAATTTAGTGAGCAAAATGCCCCGGTGGTCATATCTATTC